>NZ_JBHNMF010000034.1:0-16149 GCF_048562965.1 Thiolapillus sp.
TGGTGGGTTATGGTCTGATCCAATTATTGGGCTATCTGGATGATCAGACCGTCAGGCAACTGTGTTGCCATTCGCCCTGGCGAAAGGACATTCCCACAACGGCAGGGCAGATCCGTAAAGGACTGCTACTGATTTTTCACCATGTCCCTGTCCGGCAGTGGTGGAACCGTAAATGCAGAAAATTCGAACCGCCCAATTGGCGAGGAAGTGAGCAGGATGCAGCAATCAGCGTATAGAACAAGCTCTAACGGGCAGTATGAACAAAATAGCAACTTTATTTCACCCGAAAATATACGGTGGAACAATGTTGCTTACTCTAAACTCTAGTTCAGTTAACAAATACCATATTAATGAGATCCCGAACATGGAAAACCAACTCATCGACGTAGACGGCCAGCAAATGACCGCGGACGAACTCATCGAAAAATACCACGATGCGAAGCATGCCGAACGCAAGCTGAAGAAAGCTGCCAAAAAAGCGCTGATGCGTCGCCGCCAGGAGCAGTCCCTCAAGCCCTATCAGGCCGAACTGATCAAGCTGCAACAGTTCATGGAGAACACCGGCAAACGCATGATAATCCTGTTCGAAGGACGTGATGCCTCCGGCAAGGGCGGCACTATCCGCCGGGTCACGCGCTACATGAACGAGAAGCATTACCGCGTCGTCGCCCTGGGCAAGCCCACCAACGAGCAGCGCAGCCAGTGGTTCTTCCAGCGTTATGTCACCCAGTTTCCACGTGGCGGCGAAGTGGTGCTGTTCGACCGCAGCTGGTACAACCGCGCCATGGTGGAACCCATCTTCGGTTTCTGCACCGCCGAAGAACACAAGAATTTCATGCGTGGCGTCGGCGGCTTCGAGAAAGACCTGGTGCGCCAGGGCACTATCCTGGTCAAACTGTATTTCAGCGTCACGAAGGATGAGCAGGAACGCCGGTTCGAGCGCCGCAAAACTGACCCCCTGCGCCAGTGGAAGCTGAGCGAGGTTGACGTACAGGCACAGGAGCGCTGGGATGACTTCACCACCCAGAAGTACGAGATGCTGAAGAAAACCCACACCACCCATGCACCCTGGACCGTGATCCGTTCCAACGACAAATACCTGGCACGCCTCAATGCCATGAAGGCTATCCTGAACGCGGTACCCTATGACCGCACCGAATCTGAGCTGGATTTCGTGCCGGACCCCGCCATCGTCATCTCCGGTGCACGCGAAGTGGAGATCATGGAAGCCGAACGCCTGCGCAAGGGCAAATTCACTTCCTGATGCAGGAACTGGTGCTCGGATCCACCTCGCCTTTCCGGCGCGAACTGCTGGAGAAGCTGGGCCTGCCTTTCTCTGCAGCAGCTCCCGACGTGGACGAAACCCGCCGTGAAGACGAATCACCCCGGGCGCTGGTATTGCGCCTTGCGGAAGCCAAGGCCAGAGCAGTGGCTGCCGCCCATCCGGAAGCACTGATCATCGGCTCGGATCAGGTCGCTTGTGTGGATGAACAGATTCTGGGCAAACCGGGCAACCGGGAAAAAGCCATTGCTCAGCTTGAATCCATGTCCGGGAAGACCGTCTGCTTCCATACCGGCCTGTGCCTGTACAATGCAGCCACCGGAAAGACACAGGTTGTCTGCGACGATTTCCGGGTACATTTCCGGCAACTCGGGCACGAACAGATAGTCCGCTACGTGGACAAGGAAGAACCCTTCGGCTGCGCGGGAAGTTTCAAGTCCGAAGGTCTGGGCATCGCGCTGTTCCGAAAGCTCGAAGGCGACGATCCCAACAGCCTTGTGGGTCTGCCCCTCATCCAACTGGTGTCCATGCTGGACAGGGAAGGCATCGCGCTTCCGTGAGTCCTTTGACGGCTATTCCAGCGCCCGAATGGCAGCCAGTGTCTCTTCCCGCAGATCATTGATGGCATTGTCAATATCTGCAACGGCCTTGTCTTCCCTTCCCAGTCCATCCCAGCTGTTTTTCCACACTTCGAACAGCTGGGCGGCCCCGGCAGACACGGGGACCGGCATCAAAGCACTCAGGTCCCGCAGCACCAGCACCACGGCCCAGCCATCCCGTGGGGTGTTGCGCTCCACAGCCTTGTCATAGTGGATGAGGTAGGTGATGCGCTCCAGTTCGCCCAGATTCTTGATAATTTCGAACCCGGCAAAGCGGATGTTGCGGTTGTTCTCGGTAAGTTCATTGCGCCAGGTGTTGTAGCCCAACGCAGAAAAAGCCACCAGCAGGCTGATGATCGCCAGAAGGTTGTTTTTGAATTGTGCCCGGATGTCCAAGTCGCCACTCCTTTTCAGTCGATAACAAGCAGACCCGTCAGATCACAGCATTATTCCGTTATTCCGGACGCGGCTCGTCCAGCCAGTGCAGAATCTGCTGCAGATCGTCCACCACAGCAAGCGCGCCCTGTTCACGCAGGCGTTCGGCACTGTGAACACCAAAGCTGACACCGATGGCATCACTGCCGGCATTGGCAGCCATCTGCATATCGTATTCCGTATCACCGATCATCAATGCCTGCACACTGTCCATCCCCAGCCTGTCGAGTACGTCGAGCAGAATCTGCGGATGGGGTTTGGAAAAGGCCTCATCCGCACAGCGGGTCGCATGAAAAAATTCTCCCAACCCGGTGTGCGCCAGTTCCATATCCAGCCCCCGGCGGCTCTTGCCTGTCGCCACGGCAAGGAAATAATCTCTGGCCACCAGTTCCCTCAACAGTTCCCGGGCGCCGGGGAACAGGGGCGACGGCTCTCTGTCCTCCTGCAGAAAATGCCTGCGATACTGTTGCGCCAGGGCATCCACCAGCGGCTCATCAGCTTCGGGAAACAAGCTGGCGACCGCCTGGTGCAGCCCCAGGCCGATGACATCCCGGGCGCGCTGAGCATCCGGTTCGGTCACACCCAAATCCCGGGCCGCCATCTGCAAACAGTACACAATGGTCGCTTCCGAATCCATGAGGGTACCGTCCCAGTCGAATACGATCAGTTCATACATGAAGTTTGTCCAATAATTCCTGCAGTTCCGGCGGAAGAGGTGCCTCGAAAGCATAGCCCTGTTCACGCTCTGGCCAGGGGAAGCGCAAACTGGCGGCATGGAGAAACAGACGTTTCAGGCCCAGATGGCGGAATTCACGGTTGGCCTGCTCATCGCCATACTTTTCGTCGCCGAGAATGGGAGTTCCCAGATACTGGGCATGTACGCGGATCTGGTGGGTTCGCCCTGTCTTGAGTTCCGCCTCCACCAGGGTGGCCCGGGAAAAACGCTGTACCACCCGGAATTCTGTGTGCGCATGCTTACCGGCAGCATCCACGCGCACCACCCGCTCACCGCTCTTGAGATTGTTCTTCTTCAGGGGAACCTTTACCTGTTGCCTGTCCTTGTTCCAGCGACCCGCAAGCAGGGCCAGATAACGTTTGCGTACCCGCCCCTCCCGCTGCAGTTGCTGCAGTGTGCGCAGCGCGCTGCGCTTCTTTGCCAGCATCAGGCAACCTGAAGTATCCCGGTCCAGGCGATGGGCCAGTTCCAGCGCCTTTTCCTGAGGCCGGCTGGCGCGCAACAATTCGATCACGCCGAAGGAAATACCACTGCCGCCGTGCACAGCCAGACCTGATTCTTTATTTATAATTAACAATAAATTATCTTCATATATTATTGATTTTTCTATTTTATCTATTTGCCATTGGGGCGGTTTTCCCACCTCAGAAGCCTCTGGCAGACGCACGGGTGGTATGCGCACCACGTCACCCGCCACCAGCCTTCGACCAGCCTTGACCCTGCCTTTATTGACACGAACCTCACCTTTGCGCAACAGCCTGTATATCAGGGTTCTGGGTACACCTTTCAACTCCCGCAGAAGAAAATTGTCGATGCGTTGCCCATCGCCCCGTTCATCGACGGTAACATGGCGCACTTTCACGGGTTTCTGGCTCATGACATGGATAAAAACGGCACAGGTGAAGCGCGATTATACGCGTTTGGTGCTCCCCTCATCCAAAACCTTCGGTCACGCGGCTTACCCTGCAGATGCCAGACAGAGTAATACGCTATGTTTTCAATGAGTTGATGCAACTGCCTGCCAGCAATGTTCAGAACTGTGCACATTTCCCGTGAAATCAAGCCATATAGTTTGAACTATGTTGCTGATTTTTGGTATATTTCACCCACCGAAGACAACGCTGTTGTCTTCCTGCAAGCAGGATTTTCCGGCAATCCGTGTAAACGGAGTGTCACAAGGGCACCAACAGTCCCGCCGCAACTCAGGCTAGATACTGCGGCAGAACTGAAAAACGCTGCCCTTAACTGGAAGCCCCATGACCGGGTTTCACGCAAGACGAGATCACTATTTACGGGTAGTGATCATGGATAGCTAATTTTGAGTTGTATGGAGTGCCTGACCGGGACCCGGAGTGGTTGCCGGCGCACAGAGGAAAACCGCATATTTGCTGCGGTCGTACATGTAACGGCCGCCGAAGGAACACAAGGAGCCACCGGATACAACCCCGGAATGCTCGCCCATATGCCTGATGGCGCAGAATGACACTGTGCAGACCATGCCGCGACGCATGCTGCAGCCCCTTCTGTAAGCCCTTCCCTGTCCGAAGCACGCCGTGTAGCTCTTCACAGGACAAAACATAACATGAAAAGAATGCTGATTAATGCAACTCAGCCAGAAGAGTTGCGCGTGGCTATCGTTGATGGCCAGAAACTCTACAACCTGGATATTGAAACCCCAGGCCGCGAACGCAAGAAGGCCAATATCTACAAGGGAAAAATCACACGTGTCGAACCCAGTCTGGAAGCCGCATTCATCGACTACGGATCGGAACGCCACGGTTTCCTGCCACTGAAGGAAGTCGCCCACAGTTACTTCGACCCGAAATCCCTGGAAGGCAACAAACGTCCCAGCATCCGCGAAGCACTGCATGAAGGTCAGGAAATTATTTTCCAGATCGAAAAGGAGGAACGCGGCAACAAGGGTGCAGCCCTGACCACTTTTATCTCCCTGGCAGGACGTTATCTGGTGCTCATGCCCAACAACCCCCGGGCGGGGGGCGTATCACGGCGTATCGAGGGTCAGGAACGCACCGAACTGAAAAAAGCCATGAGCCAGCTCGAAGTGCCGGAAGGCATGGGGCTTATCGTGCGCACCGCCGGTGTGGGCAAGAGCGCCGAAGAACTGCAGTGGGACCTCGATTACCTGCTGCAGCTGTGGTCCGCCATCGAAGCATCCACCAAGGAGCGCAAGGCGCCTTTCCTGGTCTATCAGGACAGCAACGTCATTATCCGCTCCATGCGTGATTACCTGCGTGCGGATATCGGCGAGATTCTCATCGACAGCCCGGAAATCTATGCCCAGGCCCGTGAATTCATCGAACAGGTGATGCCCCGGTATCTGAACAAGCTGCATCACTACGAGGATGAAGTACCCCTGTTCTCCCGCTATCAGATCGAATCCCAGATCGAGACCGCCTTTCAGCGTGAAGTACGTCTGCCATCCGGCGGCTCCATCGTCATCGATCCCACGGAAGCACTGACCTCCATCGACATCAACTCCGCCCGCGCCACCAAGGGCAGCAATATCGAAGACACGGCGCTGACCACCAACCTCGAAGCTTCCGAAGAAATCGCACGTCAGCTGCGTTTGCGGGATATGGGCGGCCTGTTCGTCATCGACTATATCGACATGCGCCCCTCCAAGAACCAGCGCCAGGTGGAAAACCGCCTGCGCGAAGCCATGAAGGAAGACCGCGCCCGGGTGCAGATCGGTCGCATCTCCCGTTTCGGCCTTATGGAAATGTCACGCCAGCGATTGCGCCCCTCCCTGGGAGAATCAGCACACCAGGTCTGCCCGCGCTGTGATGGCCAGGGACATATCCGTGATGTGGAATCCCTGGCCCTTTCCATCCTGCGCATCATCGAGGAAGAAGCCCTGAAGGAAAACACCGGGCGGGTGCAGGCACAGCTGCCGGTCGAAGTGGCCACCTTCCTGCTCAACGAGAAACGCCAGCCGATTTCCGAAGTGGAACAGCGCCACAACATCGACGTGGTCCTCATTCCCAACAAGCATCTGGATACCCCCCACTACAGTATCGAGCGCATCCGTCGCCAGGATCTGCCCAACGACGGTGAGTCCAGCTACAACATGATCGCCGAGCCGGACGTCGCCGCGACTGCGAGCCAGGAACAGCAGCGCAAGCGCATCGAACAGCCTGCCGTGCAAAACATCAAACCTGCTGCCAGGCAGGCGCCACCGCCCACCGCAGAAGAAAGCACTCCCGCCAAAAAGCCGGAAGGCGGCATTATCAAGCGTCTGTTCTCGATTTTTACCTCAGCGGAGGAGGAAGAACCCGCCAGGAAAGAAGAAGAGAAAAAACCCAAAAAAGCACAAAACCGCAGCGGCGGGCCGAAAAACCGCAATGGTAACCGACGCAGGAACAGCAACCGCGGCAAGCAGGACAACAAGAAGAGCGACGACAAGACTGCACAGAAAAAAAGCAAGCCTCAGCAGAAAAAAACAGCTGCAAAGCAGGCCAAATCCTCTGATCAGGCACCCGCACAGGAAAAGACGGATTCAGGCAGCGAGAAGAAAGATCAGAACAGCCGCAACACACAGAAACGTGGCCGCAGGGGTGGGCGCGGCCGCGGACGGGGGCCCGGAACCCGTCAGAGCCAGGTTCGCCAGCAGAACGCTGACGATCAGGCCACTCCGGAAGCCTCTCAGCAAAAGCAGGAGAAGGCAGCTCAGCCTCCTGCGTCTGAGAAAACAGAGCAGCAGCCTGCATCCAGGGCAAAGGAGCCCCGCAAGGAAAGCGGCAAAGACACCGCTGAACCCAAAGTCAAGCGCACCATTTCATCTGGCAGTCTGAAATCAAAATCTTCCGTACCCCGGCTGGATGACCTGAAGAAAGACAAACCTGAAACAACAGAAAAAAAGCCTGTGAAAGAGCAGGAAAAGTCTTCGCCGGACACGGAAAAAAAGGTGGAGAAAACCACTGCTGCCCAAAGCCCTACAGTACAGAAGACTCCGGACACAGTGGCACCGCCGAAACCTGCCAGTGAAAAAGCACTTGCAGCCCCTGAAGCAGAACCAATAAAGGAAAAAGCAGCCACAGCCAGTGCAACCGCAGCAGCCACTGCGACCGGCACTCAGAAAGAAACCAAGGCAGCTGATACCGCCAAAACCGAAGAAAAGCCAAAACCCAAGACAACCAAGAAAAAGGTAGCCAAAAAGAAAACCACCAAGAAAAAGGCTGTCGCCAAAAAGAAAATCGTCAGCGATGACAAGGACAGCACGTCAGAACCGAAGACGGCACCCCCCCCGGCTGAAAAGCCTGCTGCCGCCCCAAAGATCAAAGCGGCTTCTGAAGAACCCGAGAAGAAAACCGTCAAGGAAGAAGACTAGCTAAGCACAGCCCCCGGTATACCGCTGACACTCAACAACTATGTTCAGCTTACCCAAAACCGTCATCATCCTAGGCCTGGTGTCGTTTTTGAACGATACCGCCAGCGAGATGATCACCCCTTTGCTGCCCCTGTTTCTGACTGCAACCCTGGGGGCCGGTCCTGCCATCGTCGGTTTGATCGAGGGTGTCGCCGAGGCTACCGCCAGTCTCCTGAAACTGGCTTCGGGACGCCTGGTGGACCGGGGCTGGAACCATAAGAGATTGGTGCTGGGCGGCTACAGTGTATCCAACCTGGCACGCCCGCTGATTGGTGTCGCTCTTGGCTGGACCTGGGTACTGATACTGCGCTTTCTCGACCGTGTCGGCAAAGGTATCCGCACATCGCCCCGCGATGCCCTGATCGCGGCCAGCACAAACAAGGCGACAATGGGCCGCTCTTTTGGCTTTCATCGTGCACTGGACAATGCCGGAGCCATGGTCGGTCCTCTGCTGGCCTTTGGGCTGCTCAGTGCAAACCTGCCGTTGCAGCATGTCTTTCTCTGGTCGCTGATACCGGGCCTGTTGGTACTGGCCCTCTTGATCTGGGGGTTGGATGGCACCACACTCCCGGTTGAAAATGCAGACAGGTCGCCGTGGCGCTGGTCGATGCTGGATCGTCGCGTGCGTAGCCTGATCATTGCTGCAGGTGGCCTGGCCCTGGCCAGTGCACCCGAGGCTTTTACTGGTGCTTTGGGCCAATGATCGCGGACTGGCCATTGCCTGGGTGCCCCTGGTCTGGGCCGGCGCCAGCGCTGTCAAGGCCATCGTTGCAGGGCCGGCCGGTGCACTGTCGGATTATTTCGGCCGGGTGCCACTGCTGCTGGCTGGCTGGGGGCTGCGGATCGCACTGCTCATCGCCCTGGCTTTCACGGCCCATGGACAGGGCGAGGCGTTGACATGGACGCTCTTTCTTCTCTATGGCGGCGCGCTTGCCATGACAGAAGGTGTCGAGCGCGCCCTTATCGGCGATTTCAGCCACGCCTCACAAAGAGGCACCGCATTCGGCCTGTACCACATGACAACCGGACTGGCGGCATTGCCCGGCGCCCTGCTGTTTGGTGTGCTGTGGCAAGGCTTTGGCGCCGCCACCGCCTTTGTCATCGCCGCCATCATCGCGGCGCTATCGACATTCATGTTGCTTCATTCGACCAGAACAACCTGATATGGCAGCAGTGCTTAAAACAGAGAGTTCTTTCCAAAGGGTACGGGACAACTCTCCAGTATTGAACCCATCGGGTTCTTTAACTTTCCGCGAAGACAGCTATGACAGATGACGCTGGCGTATATCCTCCAGCAATCCGCGGGAAGCTTCTTCGATCATGTCGAATACCTGTTCGAAACCGCGATCACCACCGTAGTAAGGATCAGGCACTTCCGGTATGCCATAGTCCGGCGCATAGTCCATGAACAGACGCAACTTCTCCTCGGCGCCCGCCGGGCAAAGCTGATTCAGGATATCCATGTTCTCATTGTCCATGGCCAGGACATAGTCGAAACGCTGAAAGTCTTCCGTTTCTACCTGTCGTCCCCGCAGATCCGAAAGGTCCAGGTTCCTGCTCAGCGCCGTCGCCTGCGCGCGGCTATCCGGCGGTGAACCTACATGATAGGCATGGGTTCCAGCCGAATCGATTTCGATCAGGGAATCAAGCCCCTCATCCCGCACGATTTTGCGAAAAACACCATGGGCGGTAGGAGAACGGCAGATGTTGCCCATGCAAACAAAGAGTACGCTGACCGAAGACGCCTTACTCATCGACAACAGCCTCGTAGCCCGCCTCCTTCACGGCTGCGACCAACGCCATGGCATCTGCATCACCCTTGACCACTGCACCACCGGGTTCCAAGGAGACTTCCGCTGATTCCACGCCGGGTACGGCTTCCAGGCTTTTCTTGGTATGGGCGACACAATGGCCGCAGGTCATACCGGTAATATTCAGTTTGATTTCTTTGGACATGGATACACCTATTTCTGGGGTTTGAAAAAACGCAGCCGATTGGCATTGGTCACTACGGTTACCGAGGACAAAGCCATGGCTGCACTGGCGAACATGGGTTCCAGCATCCAGCCCGTCAGGGGATAGAGCACACCCGCGGCCAGTGGAATGCCGGTGACATTATAAATGAAGGCGCCAAACAGGTTCTGCTTGATGTTACGCAATGTTGCCGTGGAGATGGCGATGGCAGTGCTGACATTGGCCAGTGAATCACCGGCCAAGGTGATGTCGGCATTGTCGATGGCCACGTCCGTGCCACTGCCGATGGCAAAACTGGTATCCGCTTGGGCCAGCGCCGGCGCATCGTTTACTCCATCACCTACCATGCCCACCTTGTAGCCCTTCTCCTGGAGGGCCTTTACCACGTTCAGCTTGTCTTCTGGCATGACCTCGCTGTGCACTTCGGAAATGCCAAGCTGCCGTGCGACAGCCCTGGCGGTAATTTCGTTGTCGCCCGTGCACATGACCAGAGTGATATCAAGCTTCTGCAACACCTGGACAGCATTGGGTGTATCTTCACGCACGGGATCCTTGAGCACCAGCAGACCACTCAGCTTCCCACCACTGCCCAGCCAGATAGGCGTACCGCCCAGTTCTGCTTCCCGCTCTGCCGTCTTCTGCAGTTCGTCGGGAATCCCGATAGCGTTGTCTTGCAGAAAATGCTGATTGCCCAGCACGGCTATCTCATCATTGATGCGCGCCTGAATGCCGCGTCCGGACACGGCCAGGAAATCATCTGCTTCAAGTAGAGACAGGTTTTTGTCGCTGGCTGCCTTGTTGATGGCCTCCGCCAGGGGGTGTTCCGACTGGCTTTCCAGGCTGGCAGCGAGCGCCAGCAGGTCATCTTCCTGCCGGTCACCATGGGGATATATTCCCGTCACCTGTGGGCGTCCCTGGGTGAGTGTGCCCGTCTTGTCCACGACCAGGTGGGTGAGATGGGAGGCGCTCTGCAACGCTTCACTGTTTCGTATGAGGATGTTCAGCTGGGCTGCCCTGCCCGTACCCATCATGATGGCGATAGGCGTGGCCAGCCCCAGGGCGCAGGGGCAGGCGATGACCAGCACCGCGATGCCCGCAGTGAGCGCGAAGGCCAGGGAAGGTTCTGGCCCCACGAAATACCAGACTGCGAAAGCGGCGATGGCAATGAGTATGACGATGGGAACGAATACCGCCGAGACCCTGTCCACCAGGCGGGCAATGGCCGGCTTGCTCAGCTGCGCCTTTTTCACCATCTCGATGATGTGTGAGAGGGTGGTTTCACTGGCGGGCTTGCTCACTTCAAGCACGAAGCTGCCGTTCAGGTTGCGGGTGCCGCCAATTACGTCGTCGCCGGCTTTTTTCTCCACGGGAATGGGTTCACCCGTAAGCATGGCCTCATCCACGGATGAACTGCCTTCTCTTACGGCACCGTCGATCGGCACTGTCTCTCCTGGACGCACGCGCAACCGATCACCGGGGCGCAGGAGGGATACGGGCAATTCCACTTCCGTGTCATCCATCAGTAGCCTGGCTGTCTTGGGCGCCAGCTTCAACAGAGAACCGATAGCTTCGCTGGTGGTACGCTTGGCGCGAACCTCCAGGGCATGGCCCAGTTGCAGAAAAGAGAGGATCAGCACCGCTGCATCCAGGTAAAGCTTGGGTTCCCCCGGTATGAAATTGGGATTGATGATAAAGATAACGGACGACAGCCAGGCGGCTGATGTACCCAGGGCAACCAGGGTATCCATGTTGGCGGAAAAATGCCGTGCCTGCTTGATGGCCGTACTGTAATAGTTGCGTCCGCTGTACCACATGGTGAACAGCACGATGAGGGCAATCCCTCCCCACAGTACCTGGCCACTGAGACCGAGAGGTGTTTCAGGGTCGGAGACATGCGGCAGCAGGCCACTGAATTCACCGGCAATCAGCAGGCCACCGACCAGACCGGCTACCAGGGCACGCCGCCAGGAGCGTTTGATCTCCTGCTGCGCCTTCTCTGCCTGCTCCACATAGGGATCGACAAACTGTTCCTCAACCGTCGCCTGTATGCCACGTTCCCGCAGCTGCAACACCAGCCGGGCCGGATGAACACCGGTCTTCACGGTGACGGCGGGCCAGTGCTCTTCGTTTATGCTTGCATCCGTTTCTCCGGCTTCTTTGAGAAGCTCTTTCAGCAGCCGGATTGCCTGCGCTGCACCGGCATCGTCTGGAAATACCAGTCGGAATTCGTTGGGAGAGGTATGCCTCTCACGCAGATGCGCCTCGTAACCCTGATCGACAATGGCATCGATGACAGCCTGGGAATCACCGCCATGAACGATGGCATTCTTTTCCAGCAGATTGACCACCGCATCCCGCACGCCAGGTACGGCACGGATGGCCTTCTCCACCGTTGCCACGCAGCTGGAGCAGGTCATATCGCCGATAGCCAGTTCGTAGCCATCATCCTGTGCCTGTGTTTGCAACAGCCGGGCCGGATAGCCCTGATCCACGACAGCGTCGATCACCACCTGTGGATCACCGCCCACGACTTCGGCCGTCTGGTTGACCAGATCGACAACTGCTTCCGTCACACCTTCTACGGAAAGAATCGCCTTCTCCACACGGCCCACGCAACTGGTGCAGGTCATGTCGCTCACCTGCAAGGTGTAGGCATTGCCCGGCGATTTCAGTGGCGCTGTGTCGGCAGCATCCGGCAAGGGACAGCTTTCCGGAATATCCGGCAGTGGTGCCGCCTCATAACCGGCCTTGCCGATGGCTTCGATGACCTCGTGAGGACGCCCCCCCTTCACTAGGACAGTGCCGGCATCAAGATCGACTTCGGCCCCGGTGACTCCCGCGACGGACAATGCCGCCTTTTCGACGTGTCCTGAACAATGGGCACAGGTCATGCCCTGCACTTTCAGGCGGTATTCACCGGGTATGGCGACTTCTTCAACTTGCATCTGGTACTACCTTCATTTGTAAGCACTCTGAATCGGGCACAAGCGGGAAAGCTGTTTCAGCTTCCCCGCCCTTGATCAGCGACTGGCGTAGATGCCAGTCTTACCGGAGTCGGTAAAACTGATCACATCATAGGGGTCCTTGCGGAATCCTTCCATGCCGGGTGATCCCATAGGCATACCGGGAACAGCCACACCGGCAATTTCCGGTTGCTCTTCCAGGAGCTGCCTGACCACATCAGCGGGTACATGGCCCTCGACAACATAGCCTCCCACTTTGGCCGTATGACAGGAACGCAACCGGCGCGGCACACCGTATTCATCCTTCTTTGGTGTGACATTGTACTGTTCATGCACTTCCACGCTGAAAACGTTTTCACGCATGTGGGAAACCCATTTCTTGCAGCAGCCGCAGGTTGGGCTCTTGTATACCACCACGTCAGCAGCCTGGGCTGTTTTCGGCGAAAGCAGCCAGGAACCGCCCACGACGATGCTGCTCAGCAGAATCACGAGGGCGAATACCTGTTGCATGCTGCGCTTCTTGTTTCTCTTGCTCATTCCATTTCTCCAATCAGAACCACAGGCGGAAGCCTGCGACAAATTCGACATCACTGGTATCCCCGCCTTCGGCTTTTGCATAGTCGGCGGTGTTGCCATACTTGCCCCACCAGACGACGCCGATATAGGGTGCAAATTCACGCACGATTTCGTAACGCAGCCGCAAACCCAGCTCCATATCCGAAAGCCCGGAACCCACGCCCACTTCCTCATCGTCCTTGCTGTAGAGGTTCATCTCCAGTTCAGGCGAAAGAATCAGTTTCTGCGTGAACAGGTACTCATACTCCACGGACAGGGCGGCAGCAAGCCGGCCGGATTCACCCACATAGGCGGTGGCATCGACTTCGAACAGATAGGGTGCCAGCCCCTTGGCGCCGAAGGCAAACCAGTCACGGCTTGGCTCTGGCCGGAAATCATGACGCCAGCCCGCCTGAAGATCCCAGAACGGGGCAATCGCACGGCTGTAGAGCACTTCGACATTTCCCTCTTCCGTACCGTCTTCGGTCTGCTCGCCCTCGCTCTTGATCCAGAGCTTGTTCAGGTCCTTGCCAGCCCAGGCCTGGGCATCCCAGATCAGGTTGGTACCATTGTCCGTATCACGGAACTCCAGCTTGTCCATTTTCAGCATGAACAGAAAGGGATCATCATTCATGCCACCCGCAACAGCACTTCCGCTCACGCCCAGCGCCAGTATCATCGTATAGATCTTTTTCATTTTACGTCTCCTCAACTGACCTGAACTTCACGGAACATGCCCAGCATGTGATACAACAGATGGCAGTGATAAGCCCATCCTCCTTCCGCATCCACGGTCACCCGGTAGCTGATACGGGAACCCGGTTGCACGATCACAGTGTGCTTGCGCGGGATGAAATCGTTGTCGCCAGTCTCCAGATCACTCCACATGCCATGCAGATGCATGGGGTGGTTCATCATGGTGTCGTTGACGAAGGTAATGCGCAAACGCTCGCCCATTTTCCATCGCAAGGGTTCGGCATCGTTGAATTTCACACCATTCATCGACCACATGTAGCGCCCCATGTTGCCGGTGAGATGCAGCTGAATCTCCCTGTCGGGATCACGCGGGTCGTTGGTACCGCGCAGATTCTTGAGATCGGCATAGGTCAATACCCGCCGACCGTTGTTTCGCAAGCCGACACCCGGATCACTGAGGCGGTATTGCGGCGCCTGCGCACGCATATCGACCTGGGGTCCGTATTCCGTGGGTGCATGAATCACCTTGCCGGAGCTGAAATCCGAAGGATGCACGGGCTTGGCGGAAGCTGCCATCTGATGCTGGCTGTGGTCCATGCCTTTCATGTCACCACCGCCCATCTGCATTTTGCTGTGGTCCATGCCAGCCATGTCGCCACCGCCCATCTGCATCTTGCTGTGGTCCATACCCTGCATATCGCCACTGCCCATCTGCATCTTGCTGTGGTCCATACCCTGCATGTCACCACCACCCATCTGCATCTTGCTGTGGTCCACACCCTGCATATCGCCACCGCCCGTCTGCATCTTGCTGTGGTCCATACCCTGCATATCGCCACCGCCCATCTGCATCTTGCTGTGGTCCATGCCAGCCATGTTCATGCCACCCATATCATGCATGTCGTGTCCCATGCTGCTCATGTCCATACCCATATCGGTATGAGTAAGATTGGGAACAGGATCCATGGGAGGCACTTCAGCCGTCATTGAAGGATCCGGTGTCAGGGTTCCCCGGGCATAGCCGGAACGGTCTATCGACTGGGCGAAGATGGAATACGCACCGTCATCCGGCTCCACGATCACATCATAGGTTTCTGCCACACCAATACGGAACTCGTCCACGGAAACAGGTTGTACATACTGGCCGTCTGCTGCGACCACAGTCATCTTCAGGCCGGGAATACGCACATCGAAAAAGCTCATGGCCGAACCGTTGATGAAACGCAGACGCACCTTCTCACCCTTGCGGAAAAGGCCAGTCCAGCCATCTGCCGGTGTCTGCCCGTTCATCAGGTAGGTGTAGGTATAACCGCTTACGTCGGCCAGATCGCGCTGGCTCATGCGCATCTGCATCCACATCTTGCGCTCGGACCAGGTGCGTGCCAGGCCCTTTTCCTTGAGATCCCTCATCAGGTCTTTGTGGGTGCGCTCATTGAAATTGTAGTAGTGGCTGAGCTTCTTCAGCTTGGCATAGACCACCGTGGGGTCTTCATCGGTCCAGTCAGACAGCATGACCACGTAGTCACGGTCATAGGTGAACGGTTCAGGCTCGATGGGATCCACGATGATGGGACCGTACAGCCCGGTCTGCTCCTGAAAGCCGGAATGGCTGTGATACCAGTAGGTTCCGCTCTGCACCAGCTTGAAGCGGTATTCATGAGTGGTTCCCGGTGCGATGCCCGGAAAACCGTCGGATATGTTGGGTACACCGTCCATGCGGCTGGGCAGTATGATGCCATGCCAGTGTATGGAACTGCTTTCGGGCAGGTTGTTCTTCACCCGCAAGGTGACAGTGTCGCCTTCCTTCCAGCGCAGGACAGGCGCAGGCAGTGAACCGTTGACGGTCGTGGCAATGCGTGGCGTCCCCGTAAAATTGACTGCCTGCTCGGCGATGGTCAGATCAAAGTCCGTACCCGTGAGGGTGGGTATCTTCTGCTGCTGATCGGTATTGGCCCACAGGGCACGGGAGGTCAGCCCCATGCTGGCGGCAACACCACCCATGGCCATGCCCTGGACGAAGCGCCGGCGTGACAGGGACAGACCTGCCCCCGGAATAGCTGTTTTCTTGTTTCTCATGTAATTGATTCCTCTGCATTTCAGATACGCCAGGCGCACTGAACAAGCGTGTCTTCGGCCTCGTGATAGATTTTGGGACATCCCAGTCCCCAAAATCGACTCGGCCTTTGACAACCTATTTGTTCCCCAGCCGTCCTGGTCACCAAGCACTACGCAACAACTTCGCAAGCTCGTTGCTGCTCCGTACTTGCCTCCCAATGACTGGACGCCGCGTTCGGAGGCCTACTTTGTTTTCCCTCTGGCGCAAGGCACGCCGGGAAAACAGTGCGGCCTCGCGGCTACTGGGGTCTACCAGCCTTCGCTTCGCTCTCCATGGCTGGCAGCGGAAGATTCGCAAACGAATCGAGGAATGTTTTGGCTGGCTCAAAACCGTAGGCGGATTGCGCAAGAGTCGCTTTGTGGGTCGCGAGAAACTGGAATTTCAGTTTGTCATGAGTTTTGCGGCC
>NZ_JBHNMF010000035.1:0-15960 GCF_048562965.1 Thiolapillus sp.
TCTATGCTGATAGGGGTGAGTAGTTACATCACGACAAATGATGACGGATGACGAAGTCGAGGAATTTTCGGCGGCCTGGTGCGGGGCCTCCCTTACCATTGGCGCTGAAAACCGCCTGGATGAAGATGCTGTCATCATGGCCTTTGAATCCCTCAAAGATGACTATTCCATCCCGCAAGTAAAGTATGCACTGAATCAGATTGTGCGTGATACAAAACACAGATACTGGTTGATCACACCAGCGGACATCATCCGTAAAATTGATGGTGAAACGCCGTCTGCGGATAAATTTATCGGGTTGGCCCGGGCCAAGAACACGCCCCTTGGGATTGTGGCGTTCACCATTGTTGGTGGCGACATCGACAGGCAGGATGCTTATTATCTGCGCCAGCGGGGAGAGGAGCTTGTAATTCGATATGAAGCCGATTTGAAGCCACGCCTGCTCAGGGGGGAGTACACAGATCACGAGCTCCGCCTGATGATAAAATATCAGGTGGATCCCTGCGCCCCCATCTGCGACACCATTCCGCACTCCGCGGCGAAACTCCAGGCTGCTTCAGCGCATCGAGGCTATTAAGAACCCGGACAAATGCCTGGGTGACGCCACCAATCGTGCCCTGCCTGCGCCCCCGTCCAAATCACAGTCCCCGCTATCGCGCTCGACCCACTGACTGATGTTTTGGCCGGCACCGGGTCTATCCCGGTGCCGGCTACATCAAGGGCGTTGCTTGCTGCTGGTTTCCTTGTGGTCAAACAACCCCACATAGCGCTGTCGGCCTTCTTTTCTTCGCAGCCTTCCTTTTCGAAGAAAACTCGGAGGCGGCATCTCATCGTGTTTTTTGCCCGCAAAGAACCCTTGGCGAATACGCTTGAGCAGAAACATCATATCGGCCGTGTTGACCTGCATGTTGAGTATGCCCATCTGACGCAAACCATCACGGATGCCACCGACCATGGTTTTCACCGCATCATCAAGCTTCTCGCGGAGAAGCCTGCTCGGGGCGGATTTTTGTGCCTGGGCTTTGGCCAACAGCTCCTCGGTGATGTACAGGCACCGGTCAGTTTCATCAAGGCCCTGTATGCCGGCATCAAGTTGAATACCCATATCTGCAGCCATCTGCTGTACGCCCTCATCTCCACCAAGGCGCAGATAAAGACGCCCTACCAGGGGGCGAAGCATGGCTGACATATATTCCCGCAATGCGGCGTGCCCCATGCCCTGATACAGCACAGCACGCTCCACGTCTTCTTCACTGGTCATCTGGTCAGACACCACATAAATACGGTTATCGTAATACACGGCGCTGACGCCGCCGGACACACCGGCTTCCATTGCATGTTCTCGAATGGCCCGTGGCAGGTAGCGTTCGCTTTCCACGATCTCCAGATCAAGACGGCCCTCTACGCCGAGCTGCGTTAGCACCCTGTGCGCTGCCGTTCCGACTTCCAGTGGAGGGAGGGATTGGGCTGTATTCATTGTGACTCTCCATGATTAGTATTGGAGGTTCACGCAGCTGCGGCAATTGCCGCAGCTGCGTGAACAGATAATTGAATCCCCGGGTAAATGCCGGCATTTCCGCTTCAGTGGGAAAGGGATAATTTTTTGACACCGTTTCCCCTTCGCTTCGGTAATTCACCAGGAAATCATTGGTGATACCGCCTTGCTTTAGCTTGTGCTTCACATACGCCTCAAACGCCCGCGCACCCCGTTCCCATGGGGTGCGGTAATAGGCTTTACGCCTCGTGGCATCGGCGTTCTTGCTACGCCGCGCCAGTTCACTGTGCGGCGACTCCATGGCTTCCATCACCTCCGAGATCCCAACATAAATGCCGGTAATCAGCGGCATAGTCAGGCTGCGCGCCACCGACAACCGCGCTCTCCCGCGCGTCGGCGCCTCCGCCCAGCTCGTCAGATGCGAGCCGTGCCCGCCGCTGCCAACAATTCCGCTCCAGTTTCCCAGGTGGTTGTCCAACGCATGGAACCACTCATGTGCCAAATTGCCCGCCCCAGAAGGTTTCGTCAAGTTGATCACCTTGTAATCCGGTTCATAGTGGGCGGCTGTTCGCCCACCTTTGCCCCGGGCCCCGAAGGCCAACCCCAGGCTTCCATCAAGCCCCATGGCTGACCTTGGCAGCCCCAGGGCCTCACTCATGTCGCATAAGGCGTCATACGCTACCGACACCACTTTCTGTCGTTCTTTCTGGTTGACCCAGTTACCGAACTCGATCCCCCGAAACCCGAATGTTTCCAGCAGTTCCTCCGGGGTTATCGCCCGCGCCCCACGCCGGTCCGGCCCAGTTCGTGGCCGATTGGTGCTGTAGCGCATCTTGATGGGGGACGTCGCCGCCATCGCCTCTTCTTGAAGATCCTTTCTGTGCTCCTGGTAGTAATGCCACATGTCGGACCGCTGTTCAAACGTCCGGTTTGCCAGAAAGACCACTACGCCATTCTTTCTGAATCCCAACACGTATCCATTTATGTCGTCATCCCTGACTTGGTAGCCATGTATCTTTGGCGGTTTTTTCGTTTTCCGTTGACCGGCATCCTTCCTTTTTCTGTCATTTTCATACCATTCGGCAATCTTCGGCAATGCCTGCGAGAGGGTCATTCCATCCAGCGCTCCCCCGTTACCGTAACCCCAGTAATACTGTCCTTCTCCCCTGTGTTTGCTCACCCTGAGCTTTCCAAGGTTTATCTTCCGCAGCGCTTTGGGGAAGCCCGCTTTTTCGAGCAGGCTGACGCGCAAATGGATATCTTCCGGCAACACCGGGCGATGCCTCCAGCGCTGTTCTTGAAGCGCCTCCTTCAGCGAATCATTGGTGGTGATTTTGCCCTCGCGCACCTGTACAGCCAAATCATGGAGGCGATCCACGTCTGCTGCCCAACTTCGCACCCTGTATGATCGGCGCGGCCTGGTTGGCACGGCGGCGCGCAACACCTTTTCTGCCGAAGCCACAAACCCACCTTCAAGCCCACGGCTATTGCTTTCCTTGGCCAGGCGCTCGTAATCTACCGCTGGCCAGAGTTTCCCCAGCCCCGGGACCTCTTCGGTATCCGGCAAATCCCGGGACCAAATACCGTTACCGTGGGTATCCTTGCGGGCACCCCCGATTTTCTGGCCGACATCCTCTATTTTTCGCTTTGCCGCCACGCTCTCTACATCCGGGGTTTCCGAGATACAGGCGCGTCTTGCCCCAGGACCTCCCCGTTTCGCCCAATGGTGACAAACTCTCCCGCCGGAAAATCCTGGCCAGCGACCAGGGTGCGTACCCCGCCTTTCTCTGGCCGGGCGACAAGAAGGGTTCCCGGGCCTGCGTTGATACGCAGGTCGCCCCGCATGTTCACCACACTGTCGTTGCCGATGGTGATTTCTGCGCCGTCTCCGGCAGCAATGGTCATGCCCCCTTTCTGGGTGCGAATGAAGCTGGAATCCGGCACCGTGGCCGTTCTGCCTGTGGGCCGTGTAGCGGGGCTCGGGTTTAACATGCCTTCCATATTCGTCTCCATTGTTGGTTGGTGAGGAGTGACATCTTCACATCACAATATGTTTCGCCACCACCAATTTGCCGTTGACCAGGCAATATGGTGTGTCCGGGTGATATTTCTTGTTGTCGATTGTCGCTGAGACAAACCGGCCGTTTTCATCCCGCAGAGTGAGGTGGCCATGCTTCCCGGCAATAACCACCCCCCCGTTGCCGGCTGTGGCATGTCCGTAATCACCCGCACGGACCACACTCAACGCCCCACCTACTGCGACGCCAAACTGCGCCACCACGGCTATTCCTATGCTGCCGACATGGGCCTCCCCTTCCGCTCCCGCGAGATTGATACTCAATATGGCCTCCATTTCGTCATCATCCAACAAGGACTCCATATCCATTTCATAGGCGAACCCATCTTCTTCCAGGGCGGCGCGCTGGGCGGACAGGTTCCTCAATGCGGTATCTACCGCATCATCAAATCCGGCTACTGCGATACCGCCGTCACCGGCGTGGGCAAATCCACGCCGGCCCGCAATGGACAGCCCGCGCATGCCGGTTATGGCATGCCCGTTGCGCTGGGCAACAGAGACAGCATAATCTCCCGCAACAGCCCGGGACCAATCACCAGCCTGGATGGTGCTGTGAGCGCCCGCCATTCCCGATGCATTGCGCCCCAGCACAATGTTGTCATGATCTCCCGCCGCGACCATGACGCCCTCACCGCCTACAACCGTATCCGGCATTCCTGCGATCACCCCTAAATCCAATGGCAACGCTTCTGTTGTTTCTGACATCATTGTTCTCCTGGTTTATATGTTGACAATGGGAAAAGGTTCGCTGCGATGTTCAATTACAACGCCGCGGCGCTGTTCTTTCGGTTCGCATACCCCAATACTGATCTCGTCATAGACATCCGCCAACATCTCGGTGATCACGCCATCTGCCTCGATGTCAAAGATAAATGTTTTGGGTCCATCAATAGCCAAACGAAATTTTGATGATCCTGTTGCAGCGCGCAGACCTTTTTTCACCAGCAGCTTGTTCCAGGGCAGCATGGCGAACCATGGCGTCGTGGTTTCGGGCCACATGGCCAACACCAGCCCCGCCTCCTCTACCAGATAAAAGTGGCGCAATGCCAGTGTATGGCGTACCTGCCAGTGGTGGGTGCTGTGCATATGCACATTCCCATTTTTACGCTGCTGCTCTAGCCACCGTTCCATGTCCATGCTGGCGGCCATTAACTGAAATCCATTATTGGCCCTTTTCAGTTCTGCTGTATTCACTATCGATTACCGAGGCTTCGGATTGTTGCTGTCCAGTCCCCCTTTAGGGGGGGCTGCGTCAACCTTCAGGATCAGTTGGCCTATCACCTTTTCGCAGCCCTTCCAGGACTCTTGGCTTACCCAGTCCGGGGATGCCTCTTTCAGTTCTTTCAGTAGTGCTTGATAGACTTCTCGATCCTGGCTTTTCCTTATCTGGGTCAACCGCGCCTTCAGTTCATCGATTCTGTCCCACATGGCTCCAACCGCCACCGTATGCGCATAGGTTTTCAGCAGGGAGGCGCGTGCGATAGACCTGTCCGGCGCATCATCAGGGGTGTCGTGGTTATTGCACAACACGGTCGCATCGGCATCTGCTTTTTGAACACACATCTCAAACAAACTGTCCGCCACTTCGTGGCTGGATCGGCCATTAAGCACCGTTTCCATCATGTTGCCAAATGGGCGCATGGCTCGACCCAGTTCCACCCTTAGCTCCATCTGGTGGCCCGCCTCCTGTAGTTGAGCCTGCAGCGGCTCCTGTATGGGCATGAAAAACTGATCCGGGCGTTCCGGAAGCGCAGTAACCAACCCCGCCACACTGTTGGCTGTCGTTTCGGGATCAAGGTCAGAGGGCTTCATGCCCCCTGCCAGTTGATCGAGTATATGGCGCATAACCGGGCCATTGAGGTATCCACTTATCTCCGATGGGGCGCTGCCTAATTTTTCGGCGGTTTTTTCGACCGCCGCTTTGTGCGCCTTAAGTATCTCCATTACTTCCGGGGTCGGCCGCCCATCATCGCCAAACATTGATACGGTTTCCCCGTAAGCGCGCAGTGGCGCCTCCACCTGCATCAAGGTGTTGAGGCGTCGCCGTATGGCGTTGCGGCTATGCGCGTTGCTTTTAGCCGCGCTGATGGCCTTTTTTGCTATACCGCCCAACACGCCCCCTTTGTCTGCCTTGTCTTTTTCTGGGGGGGCATCGTTGCCCGCCGGAGCTGGCGGTGCGCCCGCCGCATTGCCCGCTGTAAAGAATTTACCCGCGTAACCTGCCGACATTTAATTTTCTCCAAAAAATGTGCTTAAAGGATATATAACACATAATTACCAGGGCGCGCAACGCCCCTCTATTTTACCTGCCATCCTGCCGCTCCTTTCAGTACGCTTTCCACCAGGTCTTGTATCTCATCGGTCGTCTTTTCTTCTGGCTCTGGGGTGACCGGATAGGCGTTTTCGAGTGCCTTGTCCACCTTTTTCGCTATATGTTCTCTTGTTGTCTCTTTTTTCGGGGGCAACAGGCTTGTTTGCGTTTCCCTGATCTCCTGCTCCGTAATCGGCCCTTCTGCGCGCCCTCCTCCGCCACCGCCAAGCTCTTCTTCGATATCCTCAAGATCCTCTTTCAGGGCGGCCTGGTCGGCATCCATTTCCATCATGTAATCCGCCCATGAACGAGACGCTTTCTTCAGTTGTCCGTCCTTTTCCACACCATCAGGGGCCTGGGATTGTTCATCCACCGCCTCCTCTTCTTTGGGGGGCTCTACTCGCACTTCTTCTTTTTGCTTCACCTCGGATGCGGGATCAGCAAAGGGATCTGCGAGGCGCGAGGATTCAGCATCAGCCTCTGGCGCCTGCCTTTCCTTTTCCTCCGATGCCGGGGGCAACTGATTCTGTTTGGCCTCCAAGAACTTTCGTACGTTTTTTGCCTTGCGCCCCGCCTCTTCGTGCATCATCGCCGCCATGGCGGCGGCCGCCCAGTTCTGTCCTTGGACTTTACGGCGCAGAGGAACAGACAATACGGCCTCTACAGGCCCCGGCACCCCCCC
Organism: Thiolapillus sp.; assembly: GCF_048562965.1. NCBI lineage: Bacteria > Pseudomonadati > Pseudomonadota > Gammaproteobacteria > Chromatiales > Sedimenticolaceae > Thiolapillus > Thiolapillus sp. The sequence goes on from NZ_JBHNMF010000035.1 coordinate 6,566, forward strand.
TTCTTCCGCCGCATCCTGTTCACCGGATTCCGCTACCCAGCGGCCTATCACCCTTGCCAGTTCCTCTGCGCGTCCCAGGTTAATCTCTACCTCCGCACGAGTAGGCGGGTAGAGCGGGACAAAACGATGAATGATGTCATGCTGACCGGGTTGTGGGTCAGGGTTGGCATAAAAGGTCTTTGCCGGGATCCACTTCCCTCGGAAGGACAGGAAACACTCCCCCTCCACCAGTTCCTGCAAATCCCGAAAATCAGCGATTTCTACTTGCTGCACATTGGCCTGCAGCTGATCCCGATAGGAGAACATCGTCGAAGCCCCGTCAAATCCACTTGATTGAGATACGAATGCACTCCCGGTTAGCGCTTTGACCAGATCGAAGGTCACCTGTGGGTCTTCCTGCGCCAGTATGGCCTTGATCTTTGTGTTCGAGACAATCTGGTGCCACATCTTTTTTGACACCTCCATGATGCCCGCCGCATCCTGGTTGCCAATGATGGTAGCAATCCCCAATGACCGGCCCTGGGTCAACAGTATCTCGAATCCCTCGATGGGTATGGCCGCGAATTCATCCACCATGTTCAAAAATGGTGAGCGTCCCAGTGTCGGTATTGATTCCAGTGTGTCTGTCCTGTGCCCCTCTATCCATACGCCCAAGCCTATGGAAACGGCAGTCCGCTGCGCCGTCAGTATTACCTTGCCCAATTCCGCCAATTGGGCCGGCGCTTTTTGCATGGCAGGGAGAATGGTGACCTGGATCCGTCGCTGCCGGATGACATCAACCGGGTCGATGTCCCCGATTTCCACGCCGAACACATTGTTGTGTACCGACCCCATTATTTTTACGCCCAGGGCAAAATAGGCGGAGGCATACTGGTACTGGTCATAGAATGCATCCCCCTGCTGTTCGAACTTTTTACCTGGCTGATAGCCGAGGTTGCTCAATGAGCGGAGCAGTTCGTCTTTTGCTCTTTCGTCCACCGCTTCATCTTCTAGCAGCGTCACCGCATTCTGCGCCTGTAGATAATGCCCCAGGCTTCTGAACGACAGCACGAAGTTGCTGTTATTGCGTTTCGATACCAGCGCATCCAGGAGCCCCGACATCAGGGTTTGCGCGTTTTGCCCAAAGATGGCGTTATCCCCATCACCCACCTTGATCAATGACGCCATGATTTGCAGGCAGGAATCTGATGTCCCCCTGCTCAGGGGGTTGGTTGTGTTGCTGACGCGCAAGTAATCATCAGACGACAGTTGGCGCTCGGGCGTTATGAATGATTGCAGCAGTAAATCATCATCTCTACCAAATAGGCGCGCGGCAGTACTGGCTTGCGCATACAGCTTCACCGAACCCTTGGGATCGGTATAGGAAAAACTTGATGCCTGCGCCAACGCATTGATCGCCAGCGACAACATTGATTCGGTTTTACCGGCACCGGTTGTGCCCAGAACCAGCATGTGTGTCAGTATGTCGCCTGTTGCGTAGTACAACTCTGTCACATCGTTGGCCAATGCGGCGTTGCCGAACAAAAAGGTGCCGTCCGCTTTGCTCCACCGCTGCTTCTTGCCGCTTGGCAGACGCTGACCATAGTCGGTGACATTACCGATAATTTTAGGGAGGCGCATATTCAGGTGTTCACGCCGTGCCGTGCGGTAACGCGCCATCAATATCGGGGAAAACAACAGGAACAACGGCAACAGCACCGGCAACACCATGATGATGATGCTCCCCGCCCCCAGCAGTATTGCCAGGGGCACCGGCTGACCAAGCAGTATCCAGGCGCTTTCCCACGCGGGCCGAACGTCCCGTTTTATGCGGGAAAAATCTAGCTGGTCCCGTTCATCAACGGGGCGGCGGGGTTTACGTTCTGCGACCAAGCCACCCCTCCTTCGTATAGCGTTCCGTCACGGACTCAAGCGCCTTTTGCACGGTAGGCGTATCCAGCGGATACCCGGCCACCTGCTCCGCGTCGTAATGTGCATAAACCCCCATGGCTTCCGCCCAGGCGGCATGGTTCTCGCCGCCTCTTCCCACCTGGTTCATGGCATACCACAGCGCCCGGTTATGCGGGCGAAGCCAGATGAACTCAAAAGAGGGCAAAGAGCCTTTTGTTTGCGCCTCCGTATAAAGTGCGGTCAACCAAACAGGCAGCCAATATCCGTGTTTTTTTCGCAATGTGATGAAACGCGGTTCCAGCGCATACTTTTCATACAGCGCATCCGCCGCATCTGTATACAGGCGATCTTCCTTCGGCGTTTCGCCTTCCTGATACGAGAGCGCCATTTCATCCAGGGCATGCCGCGCCTCTTTCCGGCTTTTTTCATTCCCCACGGCAAATGCCATAAACACCCCGGCGAGCGCCTTACCCACCCGGTCACTAGGCTCACGATAGTCGCCAGGCGCTGCCCCCCCCTGTTTTTCTGGGTCACCACTATTCGGTGACTGCCATGTAATAGGCGGGTACACCTGCAACGCCACCGCCCTTTCCAGTTGAGTGGGCAGCAGTCGCCACTGTTGTGGCGGGATAAGCTGTGCCGTGGCTACATCAATGGCCTGTTTACGTCTTTCTTCCTCCGGAGCGCCCCGCACATGAGCGAATACGCCATGCATCAATCCCCAGGACACATGATTCCAGGCCACGGCCCACCGCCCTTCAAACTGCGGTTCTTTTTCTACATGCCGCCAGGCTACCGGCGCCAACACGGGAAACAGCGACACATTCTGTCTCATCAGGCGCTGGATGCCGCCCTGCGGATCCTGCCATTCGCGCTGAAAACGACGCCGGGGAGAATCCCGCCACATGCGCCATGCGAGGAACAGTACCCACGGGCCGATCACCAGCGCGTAATATCGGAATGTGTAGTTCAGGATGGTTATCACATTCCCTGCGGACAGTTCCGCCGGATTGGCATGCCTTATACCCGCCATTGCCCTTATCGGGCGTTCCCATTGAACAATGCCCACAGAGGCAAGCCATTCCGCCAGTTTCGCCCAGGGCCACAACGCATAATACCCCCCGACCAGCAAGTAGGTGTTAATCGGCCCAGGATTGTGCCGATAGAGATACATGAGCACCATTGACCCCACGGCCAACACGATGATGATGACCAGGTTTGTCCGGCTGTCGCTTTGATCGACGCCCCCTCGCATTATTGTGGGGCCTCCTGCTCATCTGCTTTATTTGTAATTACCCGTGCGCGCCTGTTATTGGCCAACAAATCCTGCAGGTTGTATGCGCTATTCTGACATTGATGGAGGTCCACGCTTTTATCAGGTGACAACGATAGCAGGTGTCGTATATTGCTGGTGATCATCAATGTGGCAACTGCCACCGATTCACGGGCCTTCTCTTCTTTCGTAATAACCAGTTTGTACCCCAAAAGGGAGTTGTCCGTTTCTTCTACAGAAATGCCTTCCAGTATTCCTTCGTTGCCCAGTGCCGCCAGTAGGCGCAGCAGATCTCCCACCAATATTGGAAGCCCCCCATCATATGCGGCCGCCTCATAATGGGACAGGGCATCTTCTTTGTAGCGAACGCTGATGTCATGACGTGATAACAGGCGCAGCACCCCGTCTTCGAGCCACGCCAGCGAGGGCGACCGGTTTTCTCCTTCCACAGATACCACAGAAAATGCCTTTGTGTGTGCTATAACGATGGTAGTTATTCTACAGAAGGCAGGGGAATATCCTGTGGCACGCAACAAGATCAACGATGAACCGAGAGCGATAAAAAAAGCCTGGCGGCTGTTTTCGCCCAACCTGGGGAAGCGGTGGAAAGAATCCGTTGGGGATGGAGGGTTCCGCAAGGGCGTTTTCGCCGGTTACAGAAACCTGATGAGCTACCTTCGATTAAGAAGGGCCGCCCCTGGGGTGTTCCCTGATAATTTTGACGCCCTGATGCGTGAATGGGGCATCGAAAAGGACGAGCTGGCGATTGTGATTCGCAACATGACCTTTGAGATTGCCATCTATGTCATCATCATATTTTTTATGGTATCCGGGGCCTTCTATTTTGTGGACAAGAATCTTTTCATGTCCATGCTGCTTTTGTTGTTGGCGGTCGTTATGTTTGCCGCCGTTTTCATGCGCTGGTGGCGTGTGAGTGTGCTACGCAACCGAGTACCCATTTCCTTTTGGCGTTGGCTCCGCTCTTGATCCCTGGAGCGGAGCCCCGTTTTCTTCTATTTGAAAAGCCGCTCTACATGGGGCTTCCATTCTCCTTGTTCCCCTTTGTAGTGGGTTATCTCAACAGACTCTATCCATTCTTCAGACTTAACAATCGCGTACTGCAAAATCACAGACTGCTTTACAGTAACCCGCCAGGACAACAATCCTATATGTTGAAATTCGGGCGCTTCCCATATTTTTGGGATAACCGATGGGGTCTTCTCCAAATAGTCTTTCAGGCGCTCTTTTTCCGGGACGTGTAAAACCTCTTTTATCGCTCCATTCAGGTCCTTTGTCAGCCGTTCTATCGAAAGAAACTCGGTATCACATAAATTTTTCAGTGACACCCGTGTTGCAGATGTTCCCCTATGCTCTCTAATGGCAACCCTTACCATGTATGATATAAGGTTTTTTTGCAGCGCGTCTTGGTAAGCGATCTGATTAGCCGTCATACCATATCGCGTGCCAAATGCACCCACGAAATGATGCTTTATTGGTGGCAGTATGATTTCATTTGGTCCTCTCAGTACAACTGACTGGAGTGGCGGCGGAAGCGTATGCGGTTCCTCCAGAAGGTGCGTGTAGAGTATTTTATTATTCGCCATTGTGGCCTCTTTTTATAGGGTATACAGGTTTTTGGGGGGGGTTCGTTACAATAGTTTTATCCTACTATCTATACTATACCAGTTACGATGCAATTGATCTTGTTCAGCAGCGAACGCGCCGCAAGAACCTTCGGTGGAATATTCCTTGGCGCAGGCCCCGGTATGGTTACCCATAAGCATATACGGGGTGATATGCAAACACTCTGGGCCCCGTTTGACTTTGTGCAGATTCGTGCCAAATCGCGCTCTGATGGAATGGCGTTGCCCCAGGATCTCCATCCTGTTGTATCCCCCGCGCGCTCCTATCACTTTTCTGCTTTGCGAGACTCCCTGGAGGAATGTGATGATCTGACGGTGTGCGCCGAACTCAACAGCAGCACAGCCGCACTCATGGCGGCTTTGTTGGCGGAATGGGGATACGCCGGCCCCTTGCACCACATGTCCGCCGCTGACCTTTCTCCTTCAGGAATCAAACTGGCTTGGAACAATCGACAGCCTTTGCGTGGGCTGTATTCTCTCGCGCCGGCCATGTTGCCGGTTCTGCGCGGAGTCGCCCTGGCCGAGGCCAACGTGTCACGCTATCTTCGCAACATTCAAGCAAGCAACAAAACCTACTCCCCTCCCCTATCGGTCCTCCAGGCAAAGCTGTCCCGCGTGGCTTGTCATGGCCGCATTGGGGCAAGCCTCATCGTCAATACAAATGATGGACGCCTTATTACGCTTCAGGGAGACGCCCCTCTTTCTTCCCGGGAGGATTTGCTCTCGCTTGAGAAATCTACTTTGAATATCTTGTTCCGTCCGCACGTCTCTCCCCCTTTGCTGCCGTACAATGCGGACGAACTGGTGGTCGATATGCTGCGCCTTCACGGCATTACACCAGATGAAACACTTTCTGCAGCAACGCGACTGTTTTCCGAAGAGGGCTTGATTACGAGCCCCAACACTACGGGCACAGCCATCCCCTCCCCTCTTTATTCAATACGGCTTCTGGAACAAATACAAACAGATTATCCAGCACACGACAATGTTGACATCATCCCATCCTCTCCTCTAGCCGAGGGGGTGCCAGGCATTGTCCCTACGTTTGCCTACGCGCCTTCTCGTGCCAAGCAGCTCGGGCATGTTTTCGAGAACATATACCGCATGGTCACCCTTCGGTACTTGCTTATCGGGCTTGGATCTGTCTCCCCCCCGCTTCTTAGCGCGCACGCAGAAGCCGGTGGCATACGGTGGCGGGGCGACAGTATTCCGCCTACCAACACCCCTCCCCCTGCCGTGGCAAATGCTACCGTGGAGCGCGTTGTCCTCAATAACCTGCCTTCGGGCTTCGTTGTCGCCCGGGATTGGCAGGATATTATCCGTTCCGGCATATGCCACCTGCCGGGCATGCCTGCCGCTCGGGGGCTTATGCTGCTACTGCGCACCCACCAGGTTTCGTATGACGCTGCCACTGGGGGGATGGTGGTTAACGAGATCCCTCCTTCTTTGCCTTCCCCGTTGCAGGATCCTGCCGTGCTATGCGAATGGCTGTCCTACCTTTCGTCATCCTCTTCCTCTCGTATTCGCGCAGCGATGGTCAATTGGTTGGGATTCCTTAACAGCGCACTAAGCCCCCCCGACTGACCATTATTTATACAGTACATATATATGCTTTTCCATCAAGCAATTACGGCTGTATTTTTGCCATATTGCTTTGGTTATCCACAGTTTCTGTGGATAATCTCGGGGTTGCTGGGTAACGCTGACGGGCTGCCTCCTGGGTTTGGCGCACCATGCGGTGCTATTGTGGTGCGCCGCGGCTGCATGGTGCTCAACACATACCCTCTCTTAACCCGCTGACGGTTTAAGGCGTCCACCGCCCGCACCAGGGCTTTCCAGCTGTTGTAAGTTTCCGTCTTCCCTCCACCCAAACGATTATGCCGCCCTCCCCAAGAATCTAAGAGGGTCCAGCGGCCAAACAGATCGACCTCTGCAGCAGCTGTGTAGTAGCGGTCTTTCAGTTCATGGTGCCAACGCCATTTCCTAATGTATTCCATATTTCATTCCTCCTTTACCAGGTTACCTCTTAATTATGTACGGCGCTTTTTGCCATTATAGTATTTTTCTAACTTTTACCATAGTTCGGTAGTTATTTTTATTTTTCTTGGTAATTAATTACTTATAGGCACTTTTTATCGGTATCCCATAAACCGCCTTTCTTCACAGTTGATGGATCCCGAATAATTGCGGTATTTTATATTCTATGGGATCTATTCATGCCAGCATCAGCGGAGATGCGGCGACGTTTATCATGAACCGGCTACCCAGTTGGCCATACGTTGCCAACATTGGCTTTTCTGACGGCAGTTTCCCTCTGCCGAAAGACAAAGCCCTCTCCTTTCCGCTTATACAGATGGACCATAACCGGCTACATCAGTGGTTGACCTTCGACCTCGATTACGCCGGTGCGGCATTCGCCTGGGAACAGGTTAACCTTCCACCTCCTTCTCTTGTATCGGTCAACAGAAAAAACGGTCACGCGCACATCAGTTATGCGCTGACCACGCCGGTCACTGATGGGCCAAACGCTCGCAGACACCCCCTGGATTATTACCACGCCATCAAGCGGGCATTCGCCAAAAAGCTTAACGCGGATCCGAACTACGCCGGGTTCATTGCGAAGAACCCTTTATCTACGCGGTGGCATACGTTCTTGCCTACCGGGAATCTCATTTCCTATGAACTGGGGGAACTCGCAGAATGGGTGGACCTTCAAAAAACATCCCGCCGCAATGCACCATTGACCTCACAAGAGAACGATAACTTCTCTCGTAATGTCAGCCTGTTCGACACCACCCGCTTCTGGGCGTACAAATCTGTCTGCCTCTACCGGGACTATGACAGTTGGTTTGATGCTGTCCACCAGGCCGCCTCTCAAAACAACTCCTTCTTGGAGCACCCCACCCCCTTGCCGGACAACGAAGTGAAGCACATTGCCCGCTCTGTTGCCAAGTGGGTATGGTCCAACCAAAGGTTCTTCTCAGGCGGCAACACTGCCTTCTCGGCCCGACAGGCCGCCAGAGGGCGCAAAAAAGGCGCCGCCAAACGGAAACAGGCGATTCGTATGTACCAGGATGGCGCAACCTTCGACGAAATACAAAAAGCCACAGGCTTATGTGCCAGGACTCTACGCAACTACCGCGCCAAAGGTCTATTCTCCTCTCCTACTGAACAACACCCCCCGCAGCAGCCCCCCGTTTCGACAACATTTCATCGTTCCTTGCCGCTCTCAACTCTGGGCGGAAAAAGCCAAAATCAGATGAAGGGGGAGCAGGCGATCCGCGGTGCGCATCAGTGGTCCATGGGCTTGTTATCGCCTTTGGGCAAGTGCTATAGTGCATATAACACGGGTTATTATGCAGACGCAGGGGGATTCCATGCCGGAATTGAGCATCTTGGACATTCAGCGAAAATTCATGGTGTCAGAAAATGCGAGGAGCGATTTCAAGCGCATTGCGAAAATGTGCATGGAGGTGGCCCGCACCGGGCTTTTGCCTTTACCTACCAAGGTGCAGGATCCTCAACACGCTTATGCAGGTACAGGCGACCCTGGGGCAGCGTATCCGCCGCTACCCAAAGAATTTACTGCCGAGGACATGCATTATGCAGGGATGATGCTACTTTCAGAATATCAGCGATTGTCTGCGCTGATGGCAGAGCATGGCGTGCCGGAAGAGATTATTTCAGGGGCCCGACCTGCACTCAACTGATCGCGTTGCCTCACGCATCCCGATACACTTGACCAGGTTAAGTGACACCGTATAGAATATATCTTGATCCCTAGTTGTTCCTCATTGAACAGCGCAAAAGAGCCGACTCCTTAATGGGGTTGGCTTTTTTGTTTCACATTCGCGCATTCCTTGCGCCCCGTCCTTGGGGGTGGTGTCGGCTCATCTGCTATCACGTTTTTTTATCCTCGAATGAACCTACCCTGAAGACAATAAAAGAATTGCTTTCCCAACGAGATTGATTGTTTCGTTCAGCGCCGCCCTGGTCCCGGGCGCGACCGAGGGCGGCTACTGTCAACCTCTTGGGGGTACAATTGGTCTCCATCGCGCAAGCCCACCCCCGGCACACATGCCTCAACATGGATATCATCAGCAAACTGTTCCAGGAAATCTTTGTCGGCGCCTGTTTGTTTCACATGTTCCATCCAGGTTCCCTCCAAGATTTCCTTGGCATGCTCCGGACTAATACCGTAGGCGTGGAATGAGTAATGTCTTGTTTCCAGATCTGCTCGATAAATTTGAGCACGGGTTTTTTCGCTCATGGTTTGGGCCTTCTGTTTGGTCTTTTGTTAGGCGTTTTCTGGTGATCATCAGGATTGCTGTGGGTGTTGGGTGCTTCTTCTGTGACGGATTCGTATCTGTAATCGAAAACCGGCACTGATGCTGCGTTGCTTATTTTCCGTGCATAACGAAGAGTATCTTTAGGCTTCAGGAAGTCTCCCACAGCCTGGATACCTCCCTTCTCCAGATGCACATACACAGTGTAGTATTGACATCCTCACTCGCCCTGAAGGGCGAGGATTCCTCCATCGAGACGGGGATGCCCCCCCGCGGCAAGGATATTTTTAGCCGCGTTGATGT
>NZ_JBHNMF010000036.1:0-15459 GCF_048562965.1 Thiolapillus sp.
GCGTTCGGAGGCCTACTTTGTTTTCCCTCTGGCGCAAGGCACGCCGGGAAAACAGTGCGGCCTCGCGGCTACTGGGGTCTACCAGCCTTCGCTTCGCTCTCCATGGCTGGCAGCGGATGTTTCCAACGGTCAGACGGCTGGCCCCTGTTCCAGGGCCATGGCGCAATACTATTTCCAGGTCACGATAGGCTGTCGGATCTACGCTTCCGTCCTCGCGGATGCCGTAGTAGTCCAGAGAGATATTGCGCCCCCCGGTGATAACCGTGGTCTTTTCGGGGAAAGCGCCATCGATCACCAGCAGCTTGTCATGGGAACGCCGGTTGATCCAGCCCAGTGTGTTGGTCAGGGAGTTGAAGATCACCGTCTGAACACGTGCCTTGTATTTTGTGGGCCGGCCGTTTTCATCCCGCAGATAGCCCGCATTTTGCGCACAGGATTCCAGCGCCATCATCTTGCGGTTCGCCAGGCTGATGGAACCGATGGAGTCCACCATAAAACGGACATCCACACCCCGCTGCACTGCGTTGCACAAGGCACCCAGCACAGCTTCTCCGGCCAGATCAGTCTTGAAAATGTAGTAGACCACATCGACGGTATGTTCCGCATGTTCGATCATCCATATCTTTAATGCCAGGGAACGGAGCGCATCCTCTTGCGCCGGCCCCAGCAGCTTTATCTTTTCGTTCTGAATGGGAATTTTGGCGTTTTTGCCCAGTTCGATAGGATCAATGGTGAGCTCACCGGAAGGCACCCAGGTTCTGGATGCATAAAGTTCTTCCATGAATCTGTCATCGGCCTTGCCCGATTCCAGGTGAGTAAACAACCGCTCACCTGCCTGATAGGGTTTTGCCCGTACCGTTGCTGCTGTACCGGAGCAACCTGTGAGCATCCAGAACAGGGCCAGCAACAAAATCATGGCAATGCTGGTTTTGTATTCTGAAGCCTTGTCAGAGTGTTTTTTGTCGTTGCTCATATTTCTCCATAGGCAGGATACGAAGAACAATAAAGAATTGGCTGCCTCCAAGTGCCGGGTTTCATTGTAACCCGTATGGGGGAGCGACAGAAAAGTCATAGCCGATCACCTGATGCATGTATCACCTGGCTTGAAAAATACAAACATGCCCCCATTTACAATTCCTGAATAAGGGTTCGGGTTAACCGGAAATAACACAGGTCTTGGTTCGGTTGATTCTTCGAGGCCCAAAACAGTTTTCAAGCTTGTCGAATGGAGAACATGGTATGACTGACATACAGAAGCAGGAAATCGAACGCTATCGCGGTGAACTGGAAACCGACGTGCGAAAGCTGGTGGACAAATACCTGAGCATTTCGGACTGGGACATTCCCGAGATCGATGAGCACAAATCCATCGAGTACATCCTGCAGGTCGTCAGAAGCACCCTCGATGACGTGGAAAACGAATGGAAGAAGCGCAGCAGGTAGCTTTCAACGGCTGTATTTCGACTTATTAACCCGCCCTGAACAGCTCCTGAAAGTTTTGTGCTGTCTGGCTGGCAAGGTCATCCACATCCAGGCCACGAAGTTCCGCAAGGGTTTCGGCAACCCGACGCACATACTTGGGTTCGTTCGGCTTGCCACGGTAAGGAGTCGGCGCCAGATAGGGTGAGTCAGTTTCTATGAGCATTTTGTCGAGAGGAACTCTGGCCGCCACATCCCGCAATTCCTGGGCATTCTTGAAGGTGACAATGCCTGAAAAGGAAATATAGAAACCCATATCCAGCGCTGCGCTGGCCATTTCCCAGTTTTCCGTAAAACAGTGCAGCACGCCACCGGCCTGATCCGCCTGTTCTTCCTGCATGATCTGCAGCGTTTCTTCCCGCGCATCGCGGGTATGAATAATCAGCGGCTTTCCGGCTTCCCGTGCCGCACGTATATGGGTGCGAAAACGCTGCCGCTGCCATTCCACATCACCTTCGCTGCGAAAGAAATCCAGACCGGTTTCGCCGATGGCGACATTGCGGGGATGACTGGCCAGTTCCACGAGTTCTTCCACGCCGGGCTCTCTGCGGTCGAAATCATTGGGATGTACACCGACAGAAACCGAGATGTCCTCATAAGGTAAAACCAGATCCAGCATGGCCGGATAGCTTTCCAGGTCGATGCTCACACACAGCATATGGTCCACACCCGCATCCCGGGTCTGTCGCATGAATTCAGAGAAATCGTTCTGGTAGGGCGAAAGGTCTACCCGGTCGAGGTGACAGTGAGAGTCGATAAGCATAGGGCGCTCTTGTGGATTTCTGACGATACGGAGGGCTGCCTTTAGCAGTCTGCCGGACGGAGAGCTTATATCCGCCGCAGGCTGGGCATTACATGGTGTCTGTTGGCTTGTCCAGTTCCAGCATACCTGCCAGGTGTATTTCTATCTTGTTGCGGGTGACGCCTTCATCATGCGGCCCAAACTGCACGCCGATACCCGCGGTGCGATTGCCCATGGCGCCTACCGGCGTTACCCAGATGACTTTTCCCGCGACAGGGACACGCTCCGTATCATCCATGAGATTGAGCAGTATGAAGACGTCATCTCCCAGTTCGTATTTCTTGATGGTTGGGATAAACAGCCCACCATTTTCCACGAAAGGCATATAGGCACGGTACAGGGTATCCTTGTCCTTTATGGACAGGTTGATGATGCCTTGTTGGAAACCTGGCATTGCCATGGTCAGCCCTCCCCCTTCGCGATTCGGCTCCATTCCAGCAGAATGCTTTCCAGAACCAGTTGTGGATTCAGATTGTTCATGCTCATGCGCTCGGCATCATACAGCCTGTCGAGCAATTGGTATGCAAGTCTCAAGTCTAACCGTTCGGACAGGGTTTGCAAGGGTGGAAAAGCAAGTTGCGACGCCGGCGCCATTTTGCTGCGTATGATTGCCGATAGCCATGCAACCAGGTATTTCAGTAAATGGGGCAGACCAGTTTCCTTTAGCCAGCTTTCGCCGGTCTGCACGACAGAAGCCCCACCCACTGCGATTGCTGCAAAATCCTCCAGCAGGCGGTTGTGCCGCTGCAGTTCATCTCTCTCGATCAGTGCCGGCACCTTCAGCGGCGCGCCCCCGGCGAGCTGCAATAGCTGGCGTGCCTGTTCCGGCTGCATCCCGGTATTTTCTGCTATCCAGGCGATGGATGCCTCTTCCTCAGGCAATGCGAATGCAAGCATCTGGCAGCGGCTGCGAATGGTGACCGGAAGCCTGTCAGAACGTGCGCTGAGCAACACGATGAGAGAGCCGGGAATCGGCTCCTCAAGCGTTTTCAGCAAAGCGTTTGCTGCTGCCCTGCTCATACTGTCCGCTGGATCGATGATGAACACACGGTGGGCATCTTCACCGACAGACAGAGTGTTTCCGGCAACGAGTTCCCGTACCGCTTCGATACCGATCTGCTGCTTGCCTTCCTCCGGCCCCACCTGGCGCAGATCCGGATGACTGTCCGCCTTCAGCAGCAGGCACTGCCTGCACTTGCCACAGGCCAGCCCGTTCTCCGCAGGTTGCTCACACAGCAGACTCTCGGCAAGCTGGCGCGCAAAGCGGGCCTTGCCCACGCCTTCTGCACCGGACAACAACAACGCATGGGGCATGCGGCCCTGCTGGCGCGTTTCCAACAGGCGGTGCCAGGATGGGTGATGCCAGGGAAGCAGATCGCTCATGGCTGCTGACTGTTGGCCAGGTAATGTTGCATGACTGCGGTGATCTGCGCGAGCACCTCATCCAGTGTCAGGGAAGCATCGATAACCTTAATGCGTTCGGGCTCTCTGTTGGCCAGTTCCAGGTAGGATTTGCGCACGTTTTCAAAAAAAGCCCCGGCTTCACTTTCGAAACGGTCCGGTGCAGAGCGCTTGCCTGCCCGTTCCAGACCCAGCGCAACCGGCAGGTCCAGCAACAGGGTAAGGTCGGGCTTGAGCCCTTGCTGCACCCAATTCTCCAGTGTCTCTATACGGCTGAAATCGATACCCCGGCCACCGCCCTGATAGGCATAGGTGGCATCGGTGAAGCGATCACAAAGCACCCACTGGCCATTGTCGAGGGCCGGCAGGATTTTCTGTTGCAGGTGTTCTGCGCGGGATGCAAACATGAGCAGTAATTCGGCGTCATCACTCATGCCTGTGTGTTTGTGACCGAGCAACAGCTGGCGCAGATCCTCTCCCAGCTGCGTGCCGCCGGGCTCGCGGGTTTCGAGGAAAGCGATGCCGGCCTGCTCCATCAGCAGGCGCAGCTGCGCCATGCAGGTGGTTTTACCGGCGCCTTCAATGCCTTCCAGTGTAATGAACGAACCTCTGAGCATTATTTCTTCAACTGATATTTTCGGACGGCAGCGTTGTGTTGCCTCAGGGTAGCAGAAAACTGGTGACTGCCGTCACCCTTGGCAACGAAATACAGCGCCTTCCCGTCTGCAGGATGCGCAACAGCGAAAAGGGACCCGCTTCCCGGCATACAGATGGGCGTCGGCGGCAGGCCGGCTATCACATAGGTATTGTAGGGCGTGGGTTTGCGAAGGTCCTTGCGCCTGATATTTCCTTTGTAACTCGCCCCCATCCCGTAGATCACGGTGGGATCGGTCTGCAGTTTCATGCCTTTTTTCAGTCGGCGGACGAACACGCCGGCGATCCGGTCACGCTCCCCTGCCCGCCCGGTTTCCTTTTCGACGATGGAAGCAAGAATGAGCATCTCATAGGGGTTTTTAAGCGGCAGATCCTTCTCGCGTTCCGCCCAAGCCTGTTTCAGGGTATCCTCCATGCGGCCATAGGCGCGTTTCAGCAGTTGGAGATCGGAGAAATCCCAGGGAAACAGATAGGTGTCGGGAAAGAACCGGCCTTCCGGGTTTTCTCCGGCATGTCCCAGGCTTTCCATAATTTTCCCGCTGCTTACGCCCTTCAGGTCATGGCGCAGTTCGGGATGCGTATCGATGGCCTGCATCATCTGGTCAAAAGTCCAGCCCTCCACGAGTGTGATGGAATGGCTGATGGTTTTCCCCGCTACCAGCAGATCAAGCAAGGCCACCGGGGTAATCCCCCGCGACAACTGATATTCTCCCGCCTTGATTTGCGTGGCTTCATGGTGGAGCCGGCCATACAGACGCAGAAGACGGGCATCTTCGAGAACGTGCCGGGACTCGAGATGGCTGGCCAGGCCCCGCAGAGACATGCCCTGTGGAACATTCAGCACCATGCCATGATCGGGTATCGTCAGGGGGGTGACCAGAAATTCCCTGTAGGTATTCCAGACCACAACCCCCGCCAGTGCCGCGAGCAGCAGTACCAACAGCGTGGATTTGAGAAACAGTTTGAAAGTGAGTTTCAGCATCAGTCGAACACTCGCCTGGCGGCTTCTTTCAGCAGCGGATGGACATCCGCTGTTCTGGCATGCCAGTCATAACCGGAGATTCGTGAGACAAAGCGGAGACCGGCGAGGGAACTGGTCAGATAGAGCGCGTCAGCCTGCAGTATGTCTTGCAGCATGAAATCACCCTTTTCGATGTGTTCCCCCTGCTCTTTGGCAATCTCCAGTATCAGCGCCCTGACCACTCCCGCCACGCCACAGCGTTGCAGAGACGGCGTGTACAGTCGTTGCCCTTCCTGACAGAACAGATTGCTCATCATGCCCTCGATGACATGACCACGATGATCCAGCATCAGTGCTTCATCGACATCCTCCGGACATGCGGCTCTGGCGAGCACCTGTTCCAGACGATTGAGGTGTTTGATGCCGGCAAGGTCGGAATTATGTCCAAGGCGCCGCGGGGATACGGCAATCTTCAGCGTATCGGAATCAGGTCCGTCCCAGTCGAACAGCGCCAGAATACGGGTGGGTGATTCATACGGATCAGGCTTGTAGCCCCGTTCACTGATACCGCGCGTCACGGTGATCTTCAGCACTGCCTCCGATCGATCGGCTATCAGTTCAAGGGCTTCCTGCTTCAGGAGGCAAACATCCGGTGAAGTGATTCCCAAGCGTTCACAGCCGGACTGCAGACGCTGCATGTGATAATCCCAAAGACAGGGATGGCCGCCGGTTACCGCAATGGTTTCAAAAAGGCCGTCACCAAACTGCAAACCCCGGTCAAGTACGGATACCTGATCCCGGGGTTCACCGTTTACCAGTGATCGAATCAATCTTTGAACAGTCGGAACGCCAGCGTACCGTTGGTGCCACCGAAGCCGAAGGAATTCGACAACGCCACTTCCATTGGCATTTCCCGGGCGGTGTGCGGTACATAGTCAAGATCGCATTCCGGATCCGGATTGTCCAGGTTGATGGTGGGCGGCGCCACCTGGTCACGCAGGGCGAGAATGGTGAATACCGCCTCCGCACCGCCGGCTGCGCCCAGCATATGTCCGGTCATGGATTTGGTGGAGCTTACTGCCAGTTTGTAGGCATCGTCACCAAAGGCCCGCTTCATGGCCATGGTCTCGGCCACATCCCCTGCAGGCGTGGATGTACCGTGGGCATTGATATAAGCAACCTCTTCCGGATTCACGCCACCGTCTTCCATCGCCAGCCGCATGCATTCCGTTGCCCCCTCACCGCCGGGAGACGGGGAGGTCATGTGGTAGGCATCCGAGTTCATTCCTGCACCCACCAGTTCGCAGTAGATATTGGCCCCGCGGGCACGGGCGTGTTCGAGTTCCTCGATGACCACCACACCGGCACCGTCACTGAGCACAAAACCGTCGCGCTCGCTGTCCCAGGGACGACTCGCCCCCTGCGGATCGTCATTCCTCGTGGAAAGCGCCCTTGCTGCAGCAAAACCACCCAGGCCTGTGGGTGAGGTCGCCATCTCGGCGCCACCGGCAACGATGACATCACTGGTGCCGTACTGAATCATGCGCATGCCATCGGCAATGCAGTGCGCGCCCGTGCTGCAGGCAGACACGATGGAAATGTTGGGACCCTTGAATCCGTTGATGATGGAAATGTGGCCTGCAACCATGTTCACGATATTGGCCGGCACAAAGAAGGGCGAAATCTTTCTCGGTCCGCCTTTGAGATAAGCAGCATATCCCTGTTCGATACCACTGATACCGCCGATGCCGGAACCCACGACCACGCCAATACGGTTGGCGTTCTCGTCCGTCGCTTCGATGCCGGCATCCTTGATGGCCTGATCCGCTGCGGCAATGCCGTAGTGGATGAACTTGTCCATCTTGCGAGCTTCCTTTTTCGGTATGTACTGCTCGATATCGAAACCGTAGATGGACCCGCCGAAACGAACACTGAACGGTTCTATATCCAGATGCGTAATGGGTTTGATGCCGCTGTTACCCGCCAGGATATTTTCCCAGCTGCTTGCTACATCAAGACCTACGGGCGATATCATACCCAGCCCGGTAACTACTACCCTTCTTTTGGACATCAAGGAAACCTCTGTTGGTACATTAACCAAAAACCGCGTTTTTCCGACCAGCCACCCCTTGTTTCAGGAGGTGCTGATCCAGGAAAAATCCGCGACTTGACTGAACCTTGGCGATCAGCCGTTAGCGTTGATGTAGTTAACTGCCTGTTGCAGGGTTGTGATGTTCTCCGCTTCTTCATCGGGAATCTCACACTCGAACTCTTCTTCCAGCGCCATAACCAGTTCCACTGCATCCAGGGAGTCAGCGCCCAGGTCGTCGATAAAGGAAGCTTCAGGAGTAACTTCGTCTTCGCCTACACCCAGCTGCTCAGCGACAATCTTTTTGACACGTTCTTCAATGCTGCTCATTTTCGTATTTTTCCTCCAGTAGAGCGCGATCCAGGTGCCGCGCATTAACGTCGTATTGTATGCGGAATTCGTTCACTAGCCAAATCAGGCAGCCTCGAAAAACACGCACCTAATATCAAACTAATAATATGTTGTAAATCAGTGTGTAGAGAGATATTTTAAAGCTATCACCTTAAGACATGTACATGCCACCATTGACATGCAGCGTGGTGCCTGTGACATAGGCCGCGTCTTCGGAGGTCAGAAAGGCCACCGCCGCCGCTATTTCGTCCGCTGAACCCAGGCGGCCCATCGGAATAGCGGACAACAGCGCCTTGCGCTGCGCTTCCGGCAGTTCCCGGGTCATGTCCGTGTCGATGAAGCCAGGTGCCACGGCATTCACGGTGATACCCCGGGAGCCGATTTCCTGGGCCAGCGACTTGGTGAAACCCAACATGCCTGCTTTGGCGGCAGCATAGTTGGTCTGGCCGGCGTTGCCGCTGCTGCCCACCACCGATGCTATGTTTACGATCCGTCCGGTCCGGGCTTTCATCATCCCGCGGACACAAGCCTTGCATACCCGATACAGGGAACTGAGATTGGTGTTGATCACCGCGTCCCACTCTTCAGGCTTCATGCGCATTAGCAGATTGTCACGGGTAATCCCAGCATTGTTTACCAGCACGGTGACAGGTCCGTAATTTTCCGCGATGCCCGCCACAACAGTATCGACAGATTCGCTGTCTGACACATCCAGCTTCATACCTTCACCCTTGATTCCCGCTTCCGCGAAATAGGCACTTATGGCTTCTGCTCCCTTGTCGGAGGTGGCCGTTCCCACGACAGTCATACCTTCTCGCGCGCCGAGTCGGGTGGCGATGGCGCGTCCGATTCCCCGGCTGGCGCCGGTGACCAGTGCAACAGTAGTTTCAGGCATTGCAGCTCTCCAGTGCTTTTTCCAGTGAAGCCGGATCCAGCACCGGCAAAAAAGTGAGGGTTTTGTCGATGCGCTTGCCCAGCCCAGTGAGCACCTTGGCCGGCCCCGCTTCGACCAGCGTTTCAATACCGCGCTGTTTCATGGCCTGAATGGTCTCCACCCAGCGTACAGGCTGATACAACTGTTGCACCAGTTTCTCCCGAATGGCATCCGCACTGCCGGCGATATCGACATCCACATTGTGGATAACGGGTATCTCCGGCAATTTCACGCTGACCGTTTCGAGCATGGCAGCCAGTTTTTCAGCTGCAGGCCGCATCAGCGCACAGTGAGAAGGGACGCTCACAGGCAACATCAGGGCACGCCTGGCGCCTGCTTCCTTGGCCAGTTCAATGGCTCTTTCGATGGCCGCGCGGTCACCGGCAATCACCACCTGACCCGGCGAATTGAAATTGACGGCTTCAGCCCCTTCTCCCTGGGCAGCATTCGCGCACAGGGTTCTTACGGCATCGTCATCGAGCCCCAGAACGGCTGCCATGGCGCCCTTCCCGGCCGGTACAGCTTCCTGCATGAAACGTCCGCGGGCTGCAACCAGCCTGGCTACTTCAGTAAAATCGAGACTGCCCGCGGCAGAAAGCGCCGTGTACTCTCCCAGACTGTGCCCTGCCATGACCGCTGCGGCCGGACCACCCTGTGACAGCCAGACACGATACACGGCCATGCCGGCAGCAAGCATCACGGGTTGCGTGTTTTCGGTCCTGTTGAGTTCTTCAGCCGGCCCTTCGCTGGCCAGCAGCCATAAATCCACCTGCAAGACATCGGAAGCCTCTTCAAAAGTCTCTTTGACCTGTGGATAGTGTTCCGCCAGCGCAGCAAGCATCCCGATACTCTGGGAGCCCTGCCCCGGAAAAATGATGCCAGTAGTTGCCGTCATGATGCAGAAAATCAGTAGTTGAGAAGAATGGAGCCCCAGGTAAAACCACCGCCAAACGCTTCGAGCAGCAGGGTTTCACCACGCTTGATGCGGCCGTCTCTTACAGCCGTATCCAGCGCCAGAGGAACGGATGCGGCAGAGGTATTGCCATGCTCATCCACAGTGACCACCACGTTGTCCATATCCATGGACAGCTTGCGCGCGGTTGCCTTGATGATTCTGATGTTGGCCTGATGAGGCACCAGCCAGTCGATATCGGCTTTTTTCATGTCGTTGGCTGCCAGGGTCTCATCGACAATACGCCCCAGCGTGTTGACAGCCATTTTGAATACTTCGTTGCCTTTCATCTGCATGAAATGCGGATCCAGACCATCATCTTCCGCTTCAAAACCCCTGGAGATACCACCTGGCACATGCAGCAACTCACCATAAGCACCATCTGCATGAAGGTGTGAGGAGAGAATGCCGGGCTCTTCCGACGCTTCGAGCACGACAGCACCGGCCCCGTCACCAAACAGGATGCAGGTACCACGGTCGGTCCAGTCGGTAATACGAGACAGCGTTTCCGCTCCCACAACCAGGGCGGTACGGGCCGCGCCGGTCTTGATGAACTTGTCTGCCACGCCCATGGCGTAGACAAAACCGGTGCAGACGGCCTGAATGTCGAAAGCGGCACAGCCGTGATTGCCCAGGCGTTGCTGCAACAGGCAGGCGGTACTGGGGAAAATCTTGTCCGGCGTGGTGGTTGCCACCACGATCAGATCAAGGTCTTCGGCAGACTTTCCTGCGGCTTTCAGCGCGCGCCGGGCGGCCTGCTCAGCCAGATCACAGGTAGTCTGCCCGTCATCTGCGATATGACGCTTCTTGATGCCGGTGCGCTCCTGGATCCACTGATCCGAGGTTTCCACCATCTTTTCCAGATCATGGTTGCTCAGTACCTTTTCAGGCAGATAGCTACCTGTTCCGGCAATTCGAGAATACATGCTCATGCAGTCGCCTTCTGATCGGTCAGGTGTTTGCTCACGCCAGCCTCGATGCGCGCAGCAATATCCGCCTGCACTGCCTTGGCGGCGATATCGATGGCGTGGGCATAACCCAGGGCATCAGTACCACCGTGGCTCTTGACGACGACGCCCCGCAGTCCCAGCAAACTGGCACCGTTGTAACGCCGGGGATCGATACGGCGCCCCAGCCCCTTCAGCACCGGCAGTGCAATCAGGGCCGAGAGCTTGGTAAAAATGTTACGGCTGAATTCTTCCTTGAGATTGCTGCGGATCATCTTCGCCACCCCTTCCGTGGTTTTCAGGGCCACGTTGCCGATAAAACCGTCGGTCACCACGATGTCCACTTCTTCGTTCAGGTAAATGTCATCTCCTTCCACGTAACCGATATAGTTCAGAGAAGTATGGCGCAGTAACTCATGGGCGCCCTTGACCTGCTCGTTACCCTTGATTTCTTCCTGACCGATGTTCAGCAGACCAACTTTGGGAGAAGGGATTTCATCGATAACCGTAACCAGTTCGGAACCCATGACGGCAAACTGGAACAGGTGCTCGGCACTGCAATCGACGTTCGCGCCCAGATCCAGCATCCAGGTACGGCCATTGATAGCAGGCAAGGCGGTGATGATGGCGGGGCGATCCACGTTGGGAAGCATCTTGAGAACGAAGCGCGCCGTTGCCATGAGCGCACCGGTATTGCCCGCGCTGACACAGGCATCTGCGGTACCGGCCTTGACCAGATCCAGGGCAACGCGCATGGAAGAGTCCTTTTTCTTGCGCAGGGCCTGAGACGGCAGTTCGTTCATGCCCACTTCCTGGGAAGCCGCATGAATACTGAGATTGGCCGGCACCTTTCCGCCGGGAATATACTGCCGGATGGCCTCTTCTCTGCCCACCAGAATCAGCATCTGATTGGGATGCTCTTTCAGGTAGTTCAACGCAGCGGGAACGACCACGGATACACCGTGATCGCCACCCATTGCATCCAGGGCAATCGTGATTTTTTCGGTCACAAAAAGAAACTCCGGAAATTCACGCCGGAGTCGGGTCCAACACCAGGTGCTGCATCTTCAGTCGCTGACAACCTTGCGACCGCGATAGAAGCCGTCCGGGCTTACGTGGTGACGCAGATGTGTCTCACCGGAAGTCGGGTCGATGGACAGGGTTTCTGACTTGAGGCTGTCGTGGGAACGACGCATGCCTCGACGGGATGGGGTTTTACGACTTTTCTGTACGGCCATGGGGCTATCTCCTGCAATTTCTCAATTGTCGTTCCTGTCAGTTCTCAGACTGGCAAGAATGGCGAAAGGGTTTTCCTCTTTCGGTTCGGTTTCTGGCAGGTCGTGTTCTTGCACGCCTTCCTGCCGGTTGCAATGCGGTTCTTCATGTCGCGGGGACGAAGGAATGCCAAGCATCAACTCGTCCTCGATCAGTTGAGCAATATCCAGATACTCGCCTTCTTCGATCATCAAGGGATCCAGTGCTTCAGGCAACTGCTCTGCTTCGAGCAGCCCCCGCACCGGTGTCAGGCAGGTCTTGCTTTCTATCTTCAATACCATATCCGACAGGCAACGCTGGCATTCCAGCGTCAGATCCGCGTCGACATTCAGCATGATGAGCAATCTGCGGCGCTCATCTTTGCCGAACGTCAAAACAAACGCCGCTTCTCCATTGGCATTAGCCAGAAGCGGCGCCAGGCGCGGCAACGAATCCAGTTTCAAACGGCCTTCCAGAGTTTCTCCCTGTTCAGCCAGACGCCACGGATCTACACGATCGGGAATACGCTGCAACATAAGCGGCGTATGATATTGAAATTCGTCTTTCAGGTCAAAGGGTTTTCCTTATGGACAGCGGGAACTTATGCGGCCTGTTCTGCAATATCGTCCAGAATGCTCCCGCCCTTCTCCTTGTGGCAGCCATGATCAGATTCCTGACCCCGGCGAACCAGATCGGCAAGACTTATTTCTTCAAGGAATTCATAGATTTGCCTGCTAAGGTCGTCCCACAGACTGTGAGTCAGGCAACGCTGCCCGCCCCGGCAATCCTCTTTACCCTGACAGCGGGTGAACTCCACCCATTCGTCGACGGCACAGATAATGTTCGCGATGGATATTTCATCGGCTTCTCTGCCGAGAAAATATCCCCCACCCGGACCGCGCACGCCACGTACCAGCTTTTTGGCCCGCAAGGCGGCAAACAGCTGCTCCAGGTAGGAAAGGGAAATACCCTGATTTTCTGAAATATCAGAAAGGGTGACGGGGCCATCCTGGCCATTCAGTGCCAGATCCAGCATGGCTGTTACCGCATAGCGGCCTTTTGTAGAAAGTCTCATGTTCTCAACTCCTCTGTATTTTGTGAGTGATTATAACTTAGTAAAATACTAGGTAATTAAGAATATCATTAACCATGCTTTTTAGTCAAGAATTCATCTTCAAGCGGAAAAGCATGCCCCTGTGCCTTGCAGAAAGACAGCCATTTGGACAGGAACACATTGATTTTCCATTTGTTGTACAGGCTGGGATGGTGGTAATTGGCCTCGATGGGCAATACATGTTGCCGGAGACTGATGACTTCGATCTGATGCGCATCGTGATAGACACGCAACAGCGCATCCGGATCGGCAAGCTGCCCTTCTTCGTGGGAGAAGTAATAGGTCAGATGAACAACACTGGTGTAGGGCGTCTGTTCCAGTATCTCGAGATAGAGATCCATGTGCCCCGGACAGCAGGAAGCGTGCAAGCCCCGCAGGTTTTGTAACCGAGGCGCCAGAGAAAGCAGCAGCTGATAGTTTTCCTCACACAGGTCGAGCAGCTTTCCCACGGTAGGCAGGTAATCCAGCAGCCGGTCGGCACGTGAAATCCAGGGATATTGCATGGCAGGGGGTTATCCACTCACCGTCGAAGCCTGCCTGTTATCGAACATCGGCACGATCCCCGGAAATGGAGAATACAAGGTGAGGCAGGAAGCCGAATCGGGGAAAACGGCTGCCCGCACATGCACTGGAACCGCGCATGTGCGGTGTGACAGTTCAATCAGGCGTCTGCAGAACCGGCACCGGCTTCTGACTCGGCTATCTGCTTGCGCACATCATCCATGTCCAGGCTTGAAGCCTGCTCGACCAGCTGGCGAAAAGATCCTTCCGGCAAGGCGCCTGCTTCGCTGTAGATGATGATCTGATCCCGGAAAATCATCAGCGTGGGAATGGACCGGATCTGGAAATGAGCGGCGATTTCCTGCTCGTCTTCGGTATTGATCTTTGAGAATACGACGTCGGGAAAATCTTCAGACACCTTTTCATAAGTGGGCGCGAAACTCTTGCAGGGACCACACCAGGGAGCCCAGAAATCGATGATAACGAAAGAATTGTTATTGATGGTATCTTCAAAATTGTCTTTGTTCAGTTCTAAAACAGCCACGCAGGCCTCCTGATATGCATTGTGTTTTTGTCAGTATAGCAAAAACCGGGGCATCACCCCGGCTTCCGCTCTGTTTCTGTCGTGGCTGTTCAGCTATCCAGGCCGGCAAAAATCCCATCCCGGATTTCGTCCACACTGCCCACGCCATTGACCTTGACGTACTTGAGCTTGCCGGCATCGGCTTCCTTGGAATAAAAATCGATCAGCGGTTCGGTCTGGTCATGATAGACACGCAGACGCTCTTTGACGGTGTCTTCCTTGTCGTCATCGCGCTGGATCAGGTCTTCACCTGTGACATCGTCTTTCCCTTCGACCTTGGGCGGATTGAAGATCACATGATAGGTACGCCCGGACGGCAGATGCACCCGGCGACCGGACATGCGCTTGATGATTTCCTCATCGGGCACGTCGATTTCCACTACGGCATCGATTTCGATACCGGCTTCCTTCATGGCTTCTGCCTGGGGAATGGTGCGGGGAAAGCCGTCAAAAAGGTAACCGTTCTTGCAGTCATCTTCCTTGATGCGCTCTTTGACCATGCCCATGATAATGTCGTCGGACACTAGTCCGCCTTCATCCATGATCTTCTTGGCCGCTTTGCCCAGCTCGGTGCCCGCCTTCACGTGGGCACGCAGCATGTCACCCGTGGAAATCTGGGGAATATTGTATTTTTCCTTGATGTAGTTTGCCTGTGTGCCCTTGCCGGCACCCGGCCCACCTAAAAGTATGATTCTCATTTTGTTATACCCCCCAAACGGATAAATTAAGGTTTCAGTGTTCTGAGTGTGCCACAGCAGCAACGCCGTGAGTATTCGAGCCTGCAAATGACCGGATTTGCAGCGCTTATGATAACCCCCTTTCTGAAGCGGTTCACTTTGTACGGATTATCTCAACAGGGTCAAAACCTTGCTTCGCCTTTTTCCAGCGAAGTATTACGCGGTATTCTTTACCATCATGCTCCATCCCGTCGATACGAATATCATTACCGGCGGGAGAAGAGATGCTCGCATTGCGCAGGGAGACCAGGGAATCGTCCTTGACGAAGGCGTTGTCGTAGCGGGAGATGGAAAAGCTCACCGTCTTTTCCAGCAGATTGCCTTGGTTGTCCCTGGCCACAAGACAGTACTGGTGCGCGCCGGCGGAAAAGTCCCCGAAATTGGTTGCGAAGGCGAAGCCGGAATTCAGGGAACCCGGATAATCCGGAAATTTTCCGGCGACATCCAGCCGCTTGCCATTGTGATCCAATTGCCCGAACAGCGTTCCATCCCGATACAGGGTCAGCGAAGA
Source organism: Thiolapillus sp. (assembly GCF_048562965.1). NCBI lineage: Bacteria > Pseudomonadati > Pseudomonadota > Gammaproteobacteria > Chromatiales > Sedimenticolaceae > Thiolapillus > Thiolapillus sp. Next base: position 15,271 of record NZ_JBHNMF010000036.1, read on the forward strand.
CAGGGGGTTCTTTGAAACCACCCAGCCGCGAAAAGTGCTTATGCCTGATTTTGTGTCGCCATCGAAAGACTGCCGGGTACCATGTGATTATATTCCAAAAAGGAGCTATCCTTTGTTCCGAACCCGCCAGATATTGAACGACTGGCTCACGCAAAACCTGGAGGAAGCATAACGCCATGGTTATCCATC
>NZ_JBHNMF010000037.1:0-15172 GCF_048562965.1 Thiolapillus sp.
GAAGGTGATGCGGTCAGTACTGTCGGTCGGGGCCATGGCATTCTCCTGCGTTGTGGTGGGACAGGAGAAAGTCTGTGGCTGATGGTGTTCTGAAAAAAGGTGTCGATTCTGGGGCGCTTACTGTACTCATCTTAGGGGTGAGTAGTTACTGTGGAAGAACAAAAAGCGGAAGAAATCGGCGCTGAACCAGAAGACAATTTTCAGGATTTGTGGAATGAATTGTGAAAATTGCCCAATAACATCAGGATCACATAAATGAGTACCAATGCGGAAAGAATCATTCAGATCGTAACACCACTGAGTGACGTGGTAGAACTGCTGGTGCTGGGCTGCTCGATCGACGATGCAAACATCTATTCCCAGACCCTGCGCAATTCAGGTATGGCCGTTCATCTGAACACGGCCTATACACCGGATGAACTGGATGTGCTGATGAAATCGCTGGATGCTGACGTGGTGCTGGTCAACTGCGACGCCGAAGAAATCGATTTCACCACCGCCATTCGCCAGATCCGGGAGATCTCTCCCCTCGCCGCTTTCATCCTGCTTTCCGATGATCCAGGCGAAGAGCTCTTTTTTGCCGCAGAAACCAGTGCCCAGGACATCATCGAACGGCACGACCATGCCCATCTGATCTACGTGGTGAACCGCGAACAGCAGAACATGGTCATGAAAAAGAAGCTCCTGTCGGTCACACAGGAATTGAAGGAAACCCGTCAGCGCTATGAAACCCTGACGGAGACAGCAGGTGAAGCCATCGCCTATATTCATCAGGGCATGCACGTATATGCCAATCCCGCCTATGTTTCCCTGTTCGGTTTCAAAAACGCAGATGAACTGGAAGGCCTGCCCTTCATGGATCTGATTGCCAGTGACGACCGCCTGAAATTCAAGCCGGTACTGCACAAACTCGACGAACAGCATACCGCGGACCAGCTGTCCATCGACTGCGTGAGCAACGATGGCCACAAGCTGCCAGTCACCATGGATTTCTCCCCGTCCATCATCGACGGGGAAGACTGTACCCAGGTCATCATCCGCGACCAGTCCCCCGAAATGGACATCGAGCAGCGTCTTGCCGAGCTGGCCAACTACGATACCGACACAGGCCTGTACAACCGCAACTACTTCACCAAGCAGCTTGAGCGCCGGCTGGACGAGGCCCTGGCCGAGGAGAGACGCCTGAGCATGGTGATGATCAGCATCGGCAACTTCCAGGACATCAAGGCGGATTACGGCATCGACGGCGCCGAAATGGTGCTCAAGGAAACCACCCGCATCCTGAACGACACCACCTATGATACCGACCTGGTGGCCCGTTTCGGGGAACATGAATTTGCCATCCTGTGCACACCGGACACCTCAGCGGAATCTCTGGCGAAGCGCCTGTACAACGCAATGAATGATCACAGTTACCAGATCAATGAACAGGCTGTAAAACTACAAATCGGTGTCGGCATCGCCCATTCCGATACGCCACCGGCCCAGAGTCCGACAGACTTCATCTCCCATGCATCGCGCGCCTGCAAAACCGCACTGGCTGAAGGCACGGCCACCAGCCTGTTTGATGCCAACAAGGCCAGTGATGCACAGGGTCAGGGTGACGACAGCATCGTTCAGCTCATCGACCAGGCACTGGCTCATGACCGCTTCCACCTCATCTATCAGCCTGTGGTCAGCCTGCATGGCAACAGCCGGGAGGATTACGCCGTCTATGTCCGTATGCTGGATTCAGAAGACCAGCAGATTCTGCCCAAGGGATTCCTCGAGGAAGCTATCCGTTCGGAAAGAATGGCGGAAATCGATCGCTGGATCATTCGCAATGCCATCCAGGAGGTCGCCCGTCACCGCAATGACGGCCACAAGCTCAACTTCATGATCACCCTCTCCGCTTCCGCCATCGAAGATGATTCCCTGTTGCTGTGGATCTGTGATTGCCTGCGTGAGTTCAAGGCCAAAGGCGCCTGGCTCACCTTTGCCGTATCACACCACGACGTGATCGGGCATTTGGAGAAGATGGAACAGTTGGCAGAAGGTTTGCACAAGATCAACTGCCGCATCTCGCTCACCCACTTCCCCTTCGAGCAGGAAGCGGTCAATGTGGTGCGCCACCTGCAGTGCGATCTGGTGTGTTTTTCTCCGGACATCTCGGGAAGACTGTCCAAAGACAAGCAGCAGCAGGAATTGCTCAAAGACTACAACCAGCAGCTCCACCAGGAAAAGGTCAAGACCATCGTGATCTACATCGAAGAAGCCGCCCAGCTGACCATACTCTGGAATGTCGGAGTCGACTTCATTCAGGGTAACTTCATCCAGAAACCTGTCGACACCATCATCTACGACGCAGAGCTGTAATGCCCTGAGTCAGGCCTTGTTTGCCACCCCGTGAGGCACATGGCCCGCAGGTACAAACTGCGCAGCAGATTCAACATGCTGGGTCTGATCGTCAAAAAAGATATCCGCCTGAAAGGCCTTGAGAAAGGCGCTCTTGTCCATCCCCCCGAGAAACAGGGCTTCATCGATGCGAATCCCCCAAGTTCTCAGGGTGCGGATGACCCGCTCATGCGCGGGCGCACCTCGGGCTGTGACCAGTGCCGTTCGTATGGGAGAGGTACCCTCGGGAGAAAGTGACTGCATTTTATGCAGCACTTCGAGAAAACACCGGAAAGGTCCTGCTTCCAGCGGTCTTCTGGCCGCCGCCTTCTCGCTGGCTTCAAAGGCCTCCAGCCCCTGCTTGCGGTAAACGCGTTCCGCTTCATCCGAAAACAGCACGGCATCGCCATCGAAGGCAATACGCAGCTGGTCGGGATCCTCACCCGTGGCATTTCCCAAAGCGCCGGAACCCGCGATGGGAGCGATGGTCGCTGCGGCGACACCGGCATTCAGGGCCCGGGCAACATCTTCGGAATCCGCCGAGAGAAAAAGATGTGCGTCCAGCACAGAGGCATATTCAAAAGGGCTGCGCCCGCCGGTGAAGGCTGCACGGGTGATATCAAGACCATGATGACTGATGGAGTTGAACACCCGCAATCCGGTGTCCGCGCTGTTACGCGACAACAGCACTACCTCCACCCTGACGCGCTTTTCGAACAGCGTATTGAGGTTCAGCAGTTTCCTGACCAGCGTAAAGGCCACGCCTGGCTGTAACACATCGTCCTCATGTTCGATCTGGTAGCGGTGATAGGCGTCTATACCCTGCTCCTCGAATACCCGGTGAGATTCATCCAGATCAAACAGTGCGCGTGAGGAAATGGCGACAACAAGGACAGGACGGCTTTCGGTCTGTCCCACGTTACCAGGGCATGAAGGTATTCATGAAGGACATGGGGCGACCGACGTTGTCATTCAAACGGGACATGTCATATTGCATGTTGCGCGTCGCCACGGTCAGAATCTTGGTTGATGTGTTCATGGATTTCATGGATTCATCCATGGACTCCATGCTGGCGAGAATCGGCTGCAGCGTGCCCATCTTGTGTTCCATGGAATCCATGCTCACCGTCATGGTGCGGATATTGGTCGTCATCTGCCCCATATTCTCAGACATGCTCTGCATGTTGCTGGACAGCACGGACATGTGCGTATCGACACTGATGACCATGTAATGCATGTCACCGGCAAGACGGTAGATGAGGAAAAAGCCGTAGGCGGCGAGAACCACGAAGGCGAACATGGAAGGATAGATGATCAGTTCCCAGCGCCTGGCGCTGGTCTCGAACACTTCCGACAGGCGTGTTATACCTTCGCGGTCGGAGACCGTGTCCAGTTCTTCTTCCTGGGATTTCAACTCACTCACTGGCTGATATTGCTCTGTTTGGCCGGTATATTAAGAATATCATACCCATAAATATTCTTATATTCAATAAAGCAATATTAATCTGGACGGGTTCTCATTAACCGACAACATGGGCGTAAAGCACCGCCGCCAGGGCATTCCATTCATGGGCTCCCTTGCTGCGGGGATCCATCTCGAACACGGCCAGACCTTCACTGAAAGAACGCCGGAAAGCGGTACGCTGCGCCAGTCGTGCCTTGATGAACTTGATGCCGGGCAGTGCAATCAGCGCCGCCGCCGCCTCATCGCTCTCGCGTATGGCCCGGTGCGTATCACCACGGTTGATGAAGCCCATCACCTCCGGGCGGCGGTTGTCCCCGACTACCGAATCGATCAGACGCAGGAAGCGCTGGGTGGACCAGATATCCGCCTGACTGGGCGGCACGGGTACGACTATACGGTCGGCTATCCTGATGGTCTGTTTGAGGCTGGCGAGATCAGCCGTTCCCACATCGATCAACACCTCTTCATATTGATCCAGTTCCTTGCGGTTATGCAGCAGTTTCTTGCTGGCCAGTTCAACCGGGGGCTCAAACCCCTCTTCCGTCCTTACATCCACCACATCGGTAAGCGTGGCCTGGGGATCGGCATCTATCGCCAGCACATGCTGTTCTCCCAAGGCCAGCCATACGGCCAGATTGAAAGTGATGGTGCTCTTGCCTGACCCTCCCTTGAGGCTACCGATAACTGTAATCATTGCCAGAATCTCCCACGCACGTATGGCTGATCGTCATTTATTAACCCGGCGACCAAATATGTCGCCCTCAGTGCTTCAAACAGGACGCGTATCAAGGCGCGGCTTGCAGGCAATGGCAAGCCCTTGTCAAAAGCCGCAACACCGATACGCGTCCTGTTAGAAGCACCTAACCAATTGATAGTGCAAAGAAAGGCCACCCTCTCTGCGCTGGTGGACTGCGTTATCAACACTTGCTGTAGAATGACTACAGCTGCGTGTTGATGCCTTGCCACCAGCGCAGAGAGGGTGGCTGAGGACGATATATTTGGTTGCCGGGTTAATATTGATCTCGACCTCAGGATGATAACCCATCGTCTGTGGAATCCAGACTCTTCAGCCGGATTCCCCGTCTCCCCGACTTTTTCGCCGTCCGCACCTTTTTCACGGGAGCCTTGGCTTTGCTCGCCACCGCAGGTTTCTTGGTGGCAGACGCCTTGGGAGCCGCCGCCGCTTTTTTCTTGGTTGTGGCTGTGGTTTGTACTTTCTTTGCAACTGGCGCTTTTTTCTTTGCCGTAGCCGTCGCGGCCCTGGCAGGCGTTTTTGCCTGAGCGGCAGCTTTGCGCTTTTCCGTCGCCGGAGCTTCCTTGACCACAGTGGTTTTCCTGGCGGCAGCTTTCCTGGTCGCCTTTTTCTTGGGTGACGCTTCTTTCACCGATGTCTTGCGGGCGGCAACCGTCTTCTTCATCTGATCCCGGGTGGGCTTCTGCTCGGCCAGAGGTTTCTCGATAGGCCTGGCAATGCTCTCGATATCCAGTTCGGCATCATCGACCAGCGCAGCATCCAGCTCGGGTTCGAACCCGGCCGCTTTCCTGGCGGGTTTTTCTTCCGGCTTTTTCGCCGGAGCAGCCGCCTCTTTCCGGGGCTTTTCCGGCTCAGGAGGTGGCGGCGCCGGTTTTGTTGCCGCCGCCGGGGCAGATGCAGGGGTGGCTGTCGTCTTCCCGGACTTTTTCGCCGGAAGGAAAAGGCGAATAACAGCTGCGGTGAAGCTTACGACGGCAATGATGATACTGGCTGTCACATGCCAGCCGCGTTTCAGCAGGCTGCGTCCGCCACCTCCTGTAGAACCGCCACCCTGAGGCGTTTTTCGGGCTTTTGGACAATGACGGCCTGCAGCTTCACACAGCGATTCTGATGCAGACACCATCCCCAGGGGAATAACCACCAGAGTCAGTATGGTGGAAACCAGTACACCCGAAGCCAGTGAGATGGCCATGCCCTGGAATATGGGATCGAAAAAGATCACGGACGAGGCGAAAACCAGCGCAAATGCTGTGATCAGAATCGGTCGGGTACGGGTCTTGCAGGCCTTGATCACCGCTTCCGGTACAGGCACACCCTTCTGAACTTCGTGAATGGAGAAATCCACCAGCAGAATTGAGTTGCGCACGATAATACCTGCCAGGGCAATCCAGCCGATCATGGAGGTGGCGGTAAACTCGCCCCCCCAGCCTGCGGCAAAGAAAAGAGCATGGGCAGGGATAATTCCCAGCAGGGTCAGGGGAATGGGTGACATGATCAGTGCCGGAATGCGGAAATTGCCGAACTCCCATACCACCAGGATGTAAATCAGTACCAGTGCTGCACCAAAGGCAATACCCATGTCCCGGAAGGTCTCATAGGTCACCGTCCACTCACCCGTCCACTCGAAGCTCGACTGACTGTCTGTCGGCGGTGGTCCCGTCCAATAGGTGTTTTTAGCCAGCTCCACGTTATCTGGCGTGATGTAGGGCTTGCCGTCATTGGCGGTCTTGAGCAGGTCTTCAACCTGCATCATGCCGTAAACAGGCGCTGCCAGACGACCGCCAACATCGGCCACAACGTATTCCACCGCCCGCAGGTCCTTGTTGAATACCGAAGGCTCCACCTGCACCCGCTTGAACTGCCCCAGTTCGCGCAGGGGAACGCCCACACTGTCCTTTGACTGAATGAGCAGATCACCCAGTCGCGTGATCTGGGAACGCTCCGCCAGTGGCACCTGGATCACGATATTGACGGGCTCGTGGCCGGCGCGCTGTTTCACGTCGCCGATCACCATGCCGCCCAGCGCCATGGCCAGGTTCTTGTTGATGGAATCCACCGAGATGCCGCGCAGATCTGCCTTGTCCCTGTCGACCATGAAACGCCAGTAATCATGTGGCGACACCATGTAATTGTCCACATCCACAAGATTGGGGGCCTTCTTGAAAAGTTCGGTGAGATCTGCCGTCACCTGGCGGCGGGTGGGCGCATCCGGGCCGTGAACCGTTGCGACCACGGATTGCAGCACAGGCGGTCCCGGCGGCATTTCCACCACGGCAAACTTGGGGAGTGCCCCCGTCGCATCTTTCAGCATTTCCTTGATCAGGGCCCGGGTTTCCACGGCGATCTCGTGACTGGTACGCTTGCGATGGTGTTTGTCGAGCAGCTGAACCTGCACTTCCGCCTGCCAGGGCTGCTTGCGCAGATAGTAATGGCGCACCATGCCGTTGAAGTCGAAAGGTTTGGCGGTACCCACATACACCTGCACCGCTGTCACTTCAGGGAGTTTCCTCACCAGGTTGGCTATCTGGTTGGCACGGTTGGCCGTTTCGGCCAGGGCGGTGCCCTCGGGCATGTCCAGCACCACGGAGTATTCCGGCTTGTTGTCCAGCGGCAGCATTTTCACCACCACCAGTTTGAAATAGAACAGGGAGCACATGATCAGGAATACGGCCCACATCGAAATCCGGAACAGGCGTGCCTTGCGCGGGTTCTCGATCATGGGCATCAGCACTTTGCGGAAAACCTTTTCGAGCTTTTCCGCTTCCTTGTGCTCACGCTTTTCGGCCACTACCAGATACCCCATGGAAGGGCGGAACATAGGATGTATTGCCAGCCAGGGCGTAAACACGAATGCGGCAAACAACGAAATCACCATGGCCACGGAGCCCAGCGCGGGGATTGGCATCATGTAGGGTCCCATCATGCCGGATACGAAACCCATGGGAAGCAGTGCGCCGATAACCGTCAGCGTCGCCAGTATGGTGGGATTGCCCACTTCGCGCACCGCATCGACGGCGGTTTCTGCATCCGTCTCTCCTTCTTCGAGCCAGCGGCGGTAGATATTCTCCACGACCACGATAGCATCATCCACCAGGATACCGATGGAGAAGATCAGGGCAAACAGGGATACGCGGTCGATGGTGAAACCTAGCATCCAGGCACCAAAAACCGTGAACAGCAGTACCACAGGTATGACCAGCAGCACCACGATCGCCGGCTTTAGCGCACGGAAAGCCCACCACACCAGTATGAATACGAAGAAAGTTGCCACGAACAGCTTGAAGATCAGAGCACTGACCTTGTCGTTGGCGGTCTTGCCGTAGTTGCGCGTGACGCTGACTTCGATATTGCTGGGTATCAGCCGCCCTTTGAGTTCTTCTATACGTTCCAGCACCTTGTTGGCCACGGATACCCCGTTGGTGCCCTTCTTTTTGGCGATGGCAATGGTAACCGCCGGTACGCTGACCGCAAGATCCGGATTCTCAGACGCAGCTCCCGTATAATAGGCGACCATGCGTTTGGCGTCCTCGGGACCCTGACGCACCATGGCCACATCACGTACATAGACCGGCACACCATTGTGACTGCCGACCCTGAGGTGATTGATATCATCCGCTGTCTGCAGGAACTTTCCCGTGACAACCGTAAAATGCGTGCCGCCGGATTCCACATTGCCGGCCTGCTGTTCGGCATTGGCCATCTGTATGGCCTGTGCCACCTGGCCCAGGCTGATGCCATAACCCGCCAGGCGCTCTGGCAGCACCTCGATGGTGACCTGCTCGGCGCGACCGCCCACCACGAAGCCTTTACCGGTATCCGGGATCTCCTTGATGGACTGCAGTACGGAAAGCGCCAGGCGACGCAACTGGCTGTCATCCACATCAGGGATGCCATCGCCGTTATAGTCCTTGTCCGACCACAGGGTCAGAGTAACCACGGGCACATCATCGATGCCCTTGGCCTGTACCAGAGGAGGAGATACACCGTTGGGGATCTTGTCCATGTTGGACGCAAGCTGTTCATTGACCTTGACCAGGGAAGGCCCCATATCCTCCCCGACTTCAAACTGCACCGTCACCATGCCACCACCGCGCTGGGATACGGAATACACATGCTTCACGCCCTGTATTTCCCACATCATGCGTTCCAGGGGCTGAATAGCGAGAGAGGCCACTTCCTCGACGGGCGCTCCCGGATACTGGATGAACAGATCGATGAGCGGTACCGATATCTGGGGATCTTCCTGCCGGGGAGTCATGATCAGGCCCGCCAGTCCCAGCAGGAACATGGTGATGTACAGCAGCGGAGACAGGGGGGACTTTATGAAGAATCTTGCGGTGCGTCCTGCAATACCCAGATCTGCCACCTCATCGACAGCGTCAGATACGGGAGAATTGTGGGATTTGGTATCCAGACCACTCATACCATCTATAACCTGCGTGAGTTTGGTTAAATTCCGGCATGCGCCGGAAATCGGTTGTCACCACTCCCTCGGGAAGCTGGTGTGCGTATATTTTTTATCATTCCCCGGGACCCTGCCACCCCAGGCAGAGTGCTGAACGATGCTGCTACTGACGCCCTGTGCGCAACACACTAAGTGCCCGCAATTTTGTCAGTCTCCCGCTGCACGGCAGCAGCAGGCCCGGTATTGGTATATCCTGCCACTTCAGCGTGCGGGGATCATGACCCGGACAACATGCTGGGCCTGGGATTGACGTATACCTTGTCCCCTGGCGCCAGACCCGACAACACAGTCACCATGCCATTGTCCAGCCGCCTTCCCTCACGAATCAGGCGCAGTTCCGCCTTGCCCTTCTCGTTCTGCACATAGACCACGGGCAAACTGCCGCGATAACGGATGGCCGATGCAGGCACAACGGGCAGGCTGCCGGTCGCAGCGGCATGGCTGGTGTCTGGAATCATGATCTTGGCGTACATGCCCGGCTGCGAAATGCCCTGAGGAATATCGAATTTGACCTTGATGGTATGGCGCTGGGCGTCGGCCATGGGATAGATCTGGGCGACCCGCACATCCACCGGCTCAGAATAGTCATCAAACACGGCAGCTTTCTTCAGCACCATCATTTCCTGCAGACCGGTCACCAGCCTGGCAGGGATGTCCAGCTCCACCTGCAGCCAGGTGATGTCAGCAAATCTGAGCATGGGTACGCCGGGCTGAACCGTGTCACCCACTTCCACCATCTTGTCCATGATCACGCCATCGAAGGGCGCCAGACTCTTAGCATCGCGCAGTTTGGCTTCGATGGCCTGAATCTCGGAACGCGCCCGCATGATGGCTGAACGCGCCTGCTCGATGCGGGTGGTCGATGCATAGAGGTCAGCACTGCGCTCGGCACCACGGTCACGCTCGCCCATGAAGTCTTCCGCCGGGCGGGTGAACATCTGATCGAACAGATTGGGGATAGCCATGCCGCCGGGAGCCGCCTTGGATTTGGGTGACCACAGCTCGCGGGAATACTGTACGCCTGCATTGCGAAGCTCTGCCTCGGCGGAGGAAAGCTGGGCATAGGCTGCCGAGCGCTTTGCCAGCAGTTCCGAGTCATCGATGGCAACCAGCAGTGTACCTTCCTTGAAGGCGTCGCCTTCGATACCGGCAATGTACTTGACCCGTCCGGGTATCTGCGCCGCCAGGGTGACCTGTTTGTAAGGTACGACGGTTCCGCCAATGGCTACTGTCGGCTGGCGATCCGAAGCCTGCACGACAAACACATCACCGAATGTATTTTTCTGCTGCGCCTGAACAGCGCCAGTGCCGATCAGGGCCACCAAAAAAGCTGTCAGTAACGTCCGCCGTATCCTGATATTGATCATAAGTTGCCGGTTTCCAATGGTATCGGGCCTGCCGGCCCTTGTGTACACCCGGTATATTACCCGCATACCCAGGCAATATACCGCCACTATTTTGAGTTAAATGCGTTCAGACCTTCCCCATGACGGAGAAACTCTTGATGAACGGTTTTGCCATCTTCGGCTCCTTGAGCATTGCGCCGTAGTCACCTACCTTGAACTTCATTTTTCCAGACGTAAAGGCCACCCCCAGCCCCATCATTCCCGGCGGCTTTGCAATCCATTTTTTCCATTGGTCTTCGGAAGCACGGATATCCCAGTTCAGCTCTTCGCCATTGTATGCACCACCGGAAACAGCCTGGCCATTTGCCACCACCAGAACACCACGGGGCTGATCATCATCAGGAAACCCGTAACCGATAACACTGTTGAATCCGATTTCCCCCAGCGGGCCGGTAAGATCAGATTCGCCATTCCATTCCTGAGCAAAAGAATCCATCCAATCTGCAGAAAACAAATCAGCCATGCAACACCTCCCAAGATTTCTTATTTGAATACAACTCTTTGCCGTTATCCCAAAGGGGATTACCGACGTATAGCGGCATATTATCCAATATTCCAGCCCTTTTTTCCATCGCGCAACACCGTGAACAAGGGAATCAGCCGCAACTGACTGTTATTAACCCGGCAGGGGAAGATTTCATGTTCAGCTGCCACACCTTGCCCTTCAGCAAGGCATCAATATGCCGCTGTAGTCATTCTACAGCAAATGTTGATAACGCAGTCTGAAGGGCAAGGGGTGGCAGCCTGTCCATTCAAATTCAACAAGTTAGGCGCTTCAAGAAACCACTATAGCCGTGTTGCGTCTCTTGACAAGGGTTTTACCATTGCCAGCGAGGCGCGCCTTGCTCTAGTGGTTTCTTGAAGCGCTGAACATGAACTATTCCCCCGCCGGGTTAATATTGCGGAACAAAGCGTATGCGCGGCAGTCTCGAATAGCGACAGACACTACCATACCCGCCAAACTCGGGGTACTATTTCAGGATTCCGGACCGACAACGACCTACAATCCGTTTCTTCCCTGAAACAGCGGAAAGAGACTTCCTCACAACGCAGATTCTTTCGAGACACACATGGCCGACCAAAATATCATCGACAACCGACTCAAGCACCTGGAAACCCATCTGGAACAGGAAAACCCGGTATTGCTGAGCGCCGTTCAAAGCTTTCGCGACCTGGACCGCGTCGCCTACCGCATGGGATTGCTGGATCAGACCGAATCCTTCGCCACACAGATTCCCTGGTGGCCGCTGATCTCCATCCTGGGCACTTTCTCAGCAGGCAAATCGACCTTCATCAATAATTATCTGGATACCAAGCTGCAGCGCAGCGGCAACCAGGCGGTGGACGACCGCTTCACGGTCATCTGCTACAGCGAAGATCCCACACCCCATACCCTGCCCGGCGTTTCACTGGATTCCGATCCCCGCTTCCCTTTCTACAAGATCAGTCGTGAGATCGAACTGGTCGCCGCAGGTGAAGGAGACCGCATTGATGCCTATCTGCAGCTGAAAAGCTGCAATAGCAAGCGCCTCAAGGAAAAGATCCTCATCGACTCCCCGGGATTCGACGCCGACGCCCAGCGTACCTCCACCCTGCGCATCACCGATCACATGGTGGATCTGTCCGACCTGGTGCTGGTGTTCTTCGATGCCCGGCATCCTGAACCCGGCGCCATGCGCGATACGCTGGAGCACCTGGTCTCCAAGACCATACACCGCAACGATTCCGGAAAATTCCTGTATATCCTGAACCAGATCGATACCACGGCCAACGAGGACAACCCGGAAGAGGTCATCGCCGCCTGGCAGCGTGCGCTGGGTGAGCACGGACTCACCGCCGGGCGTTTCTATACCATCTACAGCCCCACGGCATCCATACAGATCGAAGACGCCACCCTGCGCCAGCGCTACGAAAGCAAGCGGGATCACGATCTGGCGGAGATCCACGGTCGCATGGAACAGGTAGAAGTCGAACGCGCCTACCGCATCGTGGGCTCCCTGGAAAAAACCGCCAGGGAAATCGAAGACCGGGTGGTTCCCGCGCTGCAGGAAGGACTGGCCCGCTGGAAAAAGCGTGTCCTGTGGCTGGATGGCATCGTATTCGGCCTGATTGCCGCACTGATCATCGGTGCCGGCCTGAGCTATGGCCAGCTCGGAAACTGGTGGTCCTGGATCAGGGAAAGCACCCTGCACAGCGCGCTGTTCCTTGCCGTGGTGATTGGCGGCGGTTTCGCCTTGCATCTGGCCCTGCGGAAACTCGCCACCCGCAGCCTCGCAGGCTGGCTCAGGGAACAGCAGGATGCCCTCCCCGTCAGGATCAACCTGGTGTCAGCCTTTGCAAAGAGCACCCGTCCCTGGCGCAGCCTGCTGAGCACGAAGCCCGCTGGCTGGACCCGGGGCACCCGGCGCAGGCTTTCTGCCATCATCACGCAGGCAGATGAATTCGTGCAGCAGCTGAACGACCGCTTCACCAACCCTTCAGGCACCAAGGCGGAAACCGGAGTGGAAGCGCCGGTGACAGAAGCCGAAGCCACTCTAGCCGAAACTGCAGCGGTGGAAGAGGCACACGCAAGCGACGCAAAGACAGACTGAGCGCAATACCGTGATGCTGGCCGGCATGGATCTGGGTGGCAGCAAGATCGAAGCCCTGCTGATGGATCAGGAAGGTGATGAACTGCTGTGCATCCGCCAGCCCACGCCGACGGGTGACTATGACGCGACACTGCAGGCTATTCACAACCTCCATCACGAGCTGGAATCCCACGCAGACCGGCAGCTGAAACTCGGCATTGGCACGCCCGGATCGCCCTCACCCGAAACCGGGCTGATGCGCAACGCTAACTCCACCTGCCTCAATGGACAGCCGTTACAGCAGGATCTGGAACAGTTGCTGGAACGCCCGGTGCGCATGGCCAATGACGCCGACTGTTTCACCCTTTCCGAGGCGGTGGACGGCGCCGCGTCGGATGCGGATATCGTATTCGGCGTCATCATCGGCACGGGCACCGGCGGTGGCATTTGCGTCCACGGGCAGCTGTTGCTGGGACCCAATGCCATCACCGGCGAATGGGGGCACAATCCCCTGCCCTGGCCGCGCCCGGAAGAGCTTCCCGGTCCTGCCTGCTATTGCGGGAAACACGGCTGCATAGAAACCTTTCTCTCCGGCCCGGGACTGGCCGGCGAACATTTGCGGCGCACCGGAAAAACATTGATGGCACCGGAAATTGCCGCTCTGGCCGCGCAGGGGGATGCTGCAGCAGAAACCACCCTGCAAATCTATGAAGACCGCCTCGCCCGGGGGCTGGCCAGCATCATCAACGTACTCGACCCCCACGCCATCGTGCTGGGCGGCGGCCTGTCCCAGCTGCAGCGGCTGTACGACAACGTGAGTCAGCGCTGGCAGCAATACATCTTTTCCGATATCTTTCACACCCGCCTGCTGCCACCGCGTTTCGGAGACAGCAGCGGCGTGCGGGGAGCTGCCTGGTTGTGGCGGGACCAGCCTTAACCGGTCATAATGTGCAGACGACTTCCTGAACGATATTTTCCTCACCCATGGTTACAGCCTCACAATCCATCCCCGAGATCCAGGTGCCAAAGCATCCCCAGTGGCCGGAACTGTCCGCGCCGGAAAAGCGCGCCCTGAAGAAACGCATCAAGCAGCTGCTGAAAGAAAACAACGCCGTGCTGGTGGCTCACTACTACGTAGATGCCGACCTGCAGGAACTGGCGGAGGAAACCGGGGGCTGTGTCGCCGACTCCCTGGAAATGGCGCGTTACGGCACTACCACCGACGCGGACACACTCATCGTCTGCGGCGTGCGCTTCATGGGTGAAACCTCCAAGATCCTCAACCCGGAGAAGCGGGTGCTGATGCCGGATCTGGGCGCCACCTGTTCCCTGGACGAAGGCTGTCCTGCCCGGGAGTTCTCGGCGTTCTGCGACGCCCATCCTGATCACACGGTCGTCGTCTATGCCAACACCAGCGCCGAGGTGAAAGCCCGCGCCGACTGGATGGTAACCTCCGGCATTGCACTGCCCATCGTCAAATACCTGGGGGACAAAGGCGAGAAGGTATTGTGGGCGCCGGACAGGCACCTCGGTAGCTATATCCAGAAACAGACCGGCGTGGACATGCTGCTCTGGCCGGGCTCCTGTGTTGTGCATGAAGAATTCAAGGCCTTCGGGCTGGAACGTCTGCACAAACTTCACCCCGACGCAGCGGTACTGGTGCATCCGGAATCACCCGAGAGCGTCATCGAACAGGCAGACGTGGTCGGCTCCACCACGGCCCTGATCAAGGCCGTGCAGGAGATGCCCAACGAGGAATTCATCGTTGCCACGGATGACGGCATTTTCTGGAAGATGCAGCAACTGGCGCCAAACAAGAAGCTGCTGTCCGCGCCCACTGCCGGCGAGGGCGCCACCTGCGTATCCTGCGCACATTGCCCCTGGATGGCCATGAACGCCCTGCAGAACCTCGAACAGCTGCTGCTCAAGGGCAACAACGAGATTCACATCGAAGAAACGATTCGCCAGAAAGCGGTCATCCCGATCCAGCGCATGCTGGACTTTGCCGCCACACACGGAACAAGCGTGTCTTCGGCCTCGTGATAGATTTTGGGACATCCCAGTCCCCAAAATCGACTCGGCCTTTGACAACCTATTTGTGCCCCAGCCGTCCTGGTCACCCAGCACTACGCAACAACT
>NZ_JBHNMF010000038.1:0-14897 GCF_048562965.1 Thiolapillus sp.
TCCATAGCGGCCTCCAGAAGTTTGTGTTGATTTCTCTTCTGAGAGGCCGCGCCTTGCTATGTCAACTATTTTTTGAGATTTTTAGTGGTTTTTCTCCTCTGAAACTCTAAACTCTAGTTAAGCACAATACACAGATTTATTCGGAGAAACAGCAGGGGCGAAACAAAGCCCCCGATTCAGGCGACAAGGATTTCCCAAAATTGGCCGGTGGCGCCGCGTCATGGAGCTATGGTCAGGGATACCTCAGGGAATCACTTTTACACAGCACAAGGAGAAGGGGCAGACTGAAA
Source organism: Thiolapillus sp. (assembly GCF_048562965.1). NCBI lineage: Bacteria > Pseudomonadati > Pseudomonadota > Gammaproteobacteria > Chromatiales > Sedimenticolaceae > Thiolapillus > Thiolapillus sp. Next base: position 291 of record NZ_JBHNMF010000038.1, read on the forward strand.
TCCAAAAAAAAGCCCAGCATATCTGCCAGGCTTTGATTTGTATGGTGGGCCGTGGGCGATTCGAACGCCCGACCAATTGATTAAAAGTCAACTGCTCTACCGGCTGAGCTAACGGCCCGGAAGAGCGCGCATTATACAGCGAAGAACGTATCTCTCAAATACTTTTTTCAAACTTTTGAGCTGTCCCGATAACAGGTGGGATCATCCACCCCCGCCTCCCGAAAGCCCTGGGCACGCAGGCGGCAGGAATCACAGATTCCGCAGGCACACCCGTGCTCATCGGCCTGGTAGCAGGAGACGGTCAGGGCATAATCGACCCCCCGCGCCATACCCGTCCGGATGATTTCCGCCTTGGTCATTGCGATGAGTGGCGCCTGTATGCGGAACCCCTCACCCTCCACACCGGCCTTTGTTGCCAAATTCGCCATATTTTCAAAAGCTTGTATGAACTCCGGGCGACAATCCGGATAACCGGAATAATCCACCGCATTCACGCCGATGAAGATATCCATGGCGCCGAGCACTTCTGCCCAGCCCAGTGCCAGGGACAGGAACACGGTATTGCGTGCCGGCACATAAGTGACGGGAATACCTTCAGCCTCCTCCTCGGGAACGGCGATGTCCATATCGGTCAGCGCCGAACCGCCGATACTGCCCAGATCCAGGCGCAGAACCTTGTGTTCGGCCACCCCCATGGCTTCGGCAATCCGGCGGGACGCGGCCAGTTCGGCACTGTGCCGCTGGCCATAATCGAAGCTCAGGGCGTGGCAGTCATAGCCCGAATCCTTTGCGATGGCCAGCACGGTGGCGGAATCCAGCCCGCCGGAAAGCAGCACCACCACTTTTTTCTGCCTGTCATTCATCGGCCTGCCTCATTTCCCCACAGGATCTTGTGAAGTTGCAGCTGGAAACGCACCGGCAGGTTGTCCTGCACGATCCAGTTCGCCAGCTCTGCAGGCTCCAGTTTTCCATGAACTGGGGAGAACAGCACCTCGCACCGCTCAGCCAGCTCATACTCCCGCAGCTGCTGCTTGGCCCAGTCATAGTCACCCCGGTCACACAGGACGAACTTGACCTGATCTTTCGCTGAAAGCTGCTGCAGATTCCCCCAGCGGTTCTTTTCCATTTCGCCGGAACCCGGCGTCTTGATGTCCATGACGGTGACCACGCGGTCGTCCACACCATCGAGGACAATGCTGCCGCTGGTTTCCAGGGATACTTCGTAACCGGCATCGCACAATCTCGTGAGCAGCGGCAGAACCTGCTTCTGGGCCAGGGGTTCACCACCCGTGACAGTCACATGGCGGGGATGGTATGCCGCCACCCGATCACAAATCTCTTCCAGCGCCATCCATTCACCACCCTTGAATGCATAGGCAGTGTCGCAGTAGCCACAGCGCAGGGGGCAGCCGGTGAGCCGCACGAACACGGTCGGAAAGCCCACGCTGCGGCTTTCTCCCTGCAATGAATAAAAGATTTCACTGATGCGCAGACGGGACACTACCGCGACTTCATATGCTTCAGGCGAGCCTTGGCCATGCTGGCCACAGAAGATGAGGGGTAGCGATCCAGCACCTGCTGCAGCGTGTCACGTGCCTCCTTGCGTTTTCCCATGGCATCCAGGATATAGCCTTTCTTGAGCAAGGCGCCCGGTACCTTGTCGCTGGAGGGGAACTCTTTCAGCAGGCGATCGAAAGCGGCCAGGGCCGACTTGTTGTCCTGGGTGACGTAATAGCTTTCGCCCAGCCAGTACAAGGCGTTGTCCGCAAGATCACTCTGGGGGTACTTGGCAAGAAAGGCGTTGAAACCGTTGATGGCATCCTTGTAGCGCCGCTTGGAGGGATGCAGCCAGGCATAGGCAGCATCGTAATCCGCCTGTTCCCGGGCAGGATTGGAGGAAGATGATCGGGCTGCAGGCGGAGGAGCCGTTGGGCTGCCGGGCACGGGCTTGGCTGCGGGCGCTTCAGCAGGCCGTTCCTCGGGGGCCGGCGCGGCTGCAGGTGCGCCGCCCTGCAGGTGGCCCAGCCGTTCATCCAGATCAAGATACAGCTCGCGCTGCTTCTTACGCAGGCGCTCCAGCATATGCTGCTGCTCTTCCACCTGCCCCTGAAGCTCCCGGTTGGTGCGCTTGAGGGCCTGCACTTCGAGCATCAGCTCGGTAATATGCCCCACGCGACGCTCCAGACGCTGCAGACGCTGCTCCAAAGCGTCATCCGCAGCATGAACGGCACCCTGGGAGAACAATACCGCCCCCAGGAACGGTGCTAACAGCCTGCTTTTCTTCATTTCTCGGTTCTTCCTGCAAACCGGGGACGCCCTCTGGCGGAACCCCCTAATCAAAGATTACTGATAGACCAGTTCAGCACGACGGTTTTTCGCCCAGGCCTCTTCATTGTGGCCCAGGTCCACAGGACGCTCTTCGCCATAACTGACGGTTTCCAGCTGCACCGGACTGACGCCTTCCGCTTCGAGGAAGCGTTTTACCGAATCTGCCCGGCGCTCACCCAGGGCGATGTTGTATTCTCTCGAGCCTCTTTCATCGCAGTGACCTTCGATCACCAGGCGGGCAGAAGGCGTATTCACCAGGTACTCTGCGTGAGCACGCAGGGTATCGACGTATTCCGGCCGGATCTCTGCGGTATCGAAATCGAAATAGACCACTTTTTCATACAGGGGGCTGTTGGGATCTTCCAGAGGAGAACCTGTCCATGCGCCACCGCCGCCGGCTGCAGAGGTATTGGTGCCGCTCCCTCCTCCCATTTCGGTGCCGGCACCTTCTTCATCCTGTGGCCCACCGGTGGAACTGCACCCCGACAGCAGCGCCATGCTAAAGATCAGGGTTAACAGCAAAAACATCGTTTTTTTCATCTTTTCATACTCCTATTTGTAATACGGAGACCATACGGGATCCCGTACATCGCCTGATTGCAGGGCCAGCCGCTGCTTGACCCGGCCGTCTGTAGATACTGCAGCCAGCACGCCCTTCCCCTTGTACCTAGTGGCGTAAATAATCATGCTGCCATTGGGCGCAAAGCTGGGCGACTCGTCCAGCCTGCCGTCGGTCAGCACCGTAATGGAACCGGTGCGCAGATCCATCACGCCGATCCGGTACTGACTGCCCACCCGGGTAATGAGGGTAATGGATTTTCCATCCGGCGCATAGGATGCACGGGCATTATATCTGTTCTCGAATGTAAGACGTTTGACATCGCCTCCGGTAACCGAAACCTGGTAGATCTGCGGAGACCCGCCGCGATCCGAGGTGAACAGCAGCTTGCGCCCGTCCGGCGACCAGGAAGGTTCTGTTTCGATAGCCCAGTGCCTTACCACCCGACGCAGCTTGCGTCGCGCCAGATCCATGATGTAGATATCGGGATTGCCATCCTTCGACAGGGCCATGGCCAGATAGTGCCCGTCCGGTGAGAAGGCCGGTGCACCATTGATACCCTTGAAGCTGGTGATCTTTTCCCGTTTTCCGGTAAACACTTCCTGAATCCAGATTGAAGGACGGCCGTTCTCGAAGGAAACATAGGCCAGCTTGCGGCCATCCGGCGACCAGGCCGGTGACATCAGGGGCTCCGTGGAAGAAACGATGGTCTGTGCATTGTAGCCATCCGAATCGGCGATGCGCAGGGAAAGCTTGGGCGATTTGGGCGAACCTTCCGAAACCACATAGGCAATCCGCGTGGCGAAAGCTCCCTTGGTGCCTGTCAGGGTTTCATAGACGAGGTCGGCAATGTGATGTGCGATGGCCCGCAGGTCCTTGGCCGTGGTGGAAAAATTGTAGCCGATGAGCTGCTCGCCCTGGTAAACATCGAACAGCTGGAAACGCAGCTTATAGCCGCCCGGACCGTTGGGTTCGATACGGCCGATCACGAGATTGTCCTGCCGCAACGCGCGCCAGTCCCGGAAATCCACTTCAGTCATGGTCGATGGCCGGGCCAGCATCTGTGCCTCGTCCAGCGTCTTGAAATAGCCGCTGCGCTTCAGATCTGCAGCAATGATCTGCCCGATATCTTCCGGCGGCGGTGTGGCCGCATCACCCATCCATTTGAACGGCACCACCGCAATCGGCAACGCGCCTTCCACACCTTCGGTGATCTCGATCACCAGCTTCGCCTGCACCTGGGTGCTCAGCAGCAACAGCAGACTGATAAGGATTCCTGACAGTTTCTTCATTTGTTTGGCCTGAATATGAATGTAAATTCTCTGAATTCCGATATCAGCGTGGGCGACTTTGGCATGGGCAAGGGGTCCGCTTTGTTCACCGCCGAAACCACCGAGCGGTCGAAGGCACTGCTGCCACTGGGTTTTATCACCCGCACCAGCGATACCGAACCACTGTCGTTCAGCCGCACGCGCACCGTTGCCTGGAGATCCCTGCCGGCAGCGCCCGGCGGGCGTAACCAGCTGTTCTGCACCTTGCGCTTGATTGCCGCCGTTACACTGTCCCGCTCCCTGCCATCTCGTTCTGCCGCCCACTGGGCCTGCCGCTCGGCTTCCCGCGCTTTCTGATCAGCGAGACGCTTTGCTTCCGCTGCCTTGCGCTTGCGCTCGGCTTCTTCCTTTTTCTTGCGCTCCAGCGCTGCCTTCTTCTTTGCCTCCGCCTTCTTTTTGGCCTCGGCCTTTTTCTTTGCTTCCTCCTTCTTGCGTGCCTCTTCCTTGCGTTTCTTCTCCTGTTCGAGTTTTTTCTTGCGCTCCAGTTCCAGCTTTTTCTTTTTTTCTTCCTCTTTCTTCTTCAGGGCGAGCTTGCGCTTCTTCTCGGCTTCAGCCTTCTTGCGCTGTTCTTCTTTCTTCTTCTGCTCCGCCTGTTTCTTTTTCTGTTCTTTCTGTTTCTTGATCTCCAGCTGTTTCTTGCGTTCTACCTCACGGCGCTGCTGTTCCTCTTTCTTTTTCTCTTCCTGCCGGTGCTTCTGCTCTGTCTGACGTTTTTCAGTTTTGTGTTTGATCTCTTTTTGCCTGGCAAACTGTTCCGTGTCCACCAGGCGCGCCTGCACCACTTGTCCCGTCGGCTTCTGGATCTCCGGCGGGTTGAGCCAGTCGAGGCCGAAAATCATCAGCAATACGATCGCCACATGCATAAGCACTGCCAGCGTAAAGCCCAGGGGATGGCGACGTATGAGATCCAGCATTACTCGGTTGGGTCGGTGAGCAGACCGATATTCGGTGCACCGGCCTGCTGCAGCAGGACCATCGCCTGGATGACCTGTCCATAGTCCACGGCGCGGTCACCTTTCACCAGCACGGGAATACCCGGATTGGCCGTGATGATCGCTCCCGCCTGGCGCAACAGCTCTTCCCCGTCCACCGCCTGGGTGCGGTCGTCATCGTAGGTGATGTGATACTGCCCTTCCCTGTCCACGCTCACCACCAGGGGCCGCTTGGCGTCTTCCTCCATGGGTTTAGCATCCGCCTGGGGCAGATCGACCTTTACCCCCTGGGTGAGCAGCGGGGCGGTGATCATGAAGATCACCAGCAGCACCAGCATGACGTCGATATAGGGCACCACATTGATCTCTGCCATGGGGCGCAGTTTTTTACCCCGCCTTGCCATTACTTCTTACCGAGGAGCATGTGCGCCTGGCGCTGCAGGATGTTGGCGAACTCTTCGGCAAAATCCTCGTAGCGGCTTTCCAGTCGCTGCACCGCATCAGCATATTTGTTGTAGGCCACCACGGCGGGGATGGCGGCAAACAGGCCCATGGCGGTGGCGATGAGGGCCTCGGCGATACCCGGCGCGACCAGGTTCAGCGTGGCCTGCTTGACGTTCCCCAGGGCGTGGAATGAATTCATGATGCCCCAGACGGTACCGAACAGGCCCACGTAGGGGCTGGTGGAACCGACAGTGGCAAGGAAGGAAAGATGCCGCTCCAGGCTGTCCATCTCGCGGCTCATGGCGACGTGCATGGCCCGCCTGGCGCCTTCCACGACGGCCATGGGATCCATGTTCGAAGCATCTTTCAACCGGGCGAATTCCCGGAACCCGGCATGAAACACCATGGCCATGCCCTGAATCTCATCGGGATGGCGGTCCAGTCCCCGGTACAGGTCACCCAGGTCCCCACCGGACCAGAACTTGTCTTCAAAGTCATCCGCGGCACGCTGGGCCCGGCGCAGGGTACGGGAACGGTCGAAGATCGCCGTCCAGGACAGCACCGACGCGAGCAGCAGGCTGGCCATGACCAGTTGTACCAGGGGACTGGCATCCAGCACCAGCTGCAGGAAGGAAAGCTCATTCTGCATTTTTTATTTTCTCCAGTATGGCCGACGGTATGGGGCTGGGTCTGAAGGATTCGATATCCACGCAGACGATACCCACCTCCCCCTCGCACAGCAGCTTGTCATCTTCCTGACGATAAACATTCTGCCCGATCGTCATGGCGGTGCGGGAGTGCTCGACCAGCTCACCCGTCACCCACAGCAGGTCATTGAATACTGCCGGCGCCCGATAATCCGCAGCGGCACTGCGCACCACGAACACGATGCCGAAATCACGGCGCAATACATCCTGCTCGAACCCCAGATCACGCAGCCATTCGGTGCGTGCACGCTCCATGAAGCGGAAGTAGTTGGCGTAATACACGATGCCGGCGGCATCGGTATCTTCGTAGTAGACCCTCACTGGAAAGCGATAGTTCACGAATCATCTCCAAAAAGATCGTCTGGCACCGTATCCTGCCGTGGTTTGAAGCCGAAATATTCGAATGCCCGCCGTGTCGCCATGCGGCCCCTGGGCGTACGCATGAGAAAACCCTGCTGAATGAGGAAAGGTTCGAGCACGTCTTCGATGGTGCCCCGTTCCTCTCCGATGGCGGCGGCCAGGCTGTCCACACCGACCGGACCGCCATCGAATTTCTCCAGCACCGCCATGAGCAGACGCCGGTCCATGTGATCGATGCCATTGCTGTCCACCTTCAGCATGGACAGGGCAGCATCCGCTATCTCCGCCGTGATGCGGCCATCGCCTTTCACCTGGGCATAGTCACGCACCCGGCGCAGTAGGCGGTTGGCAATACGTGGCGTTCCCCGGGAACGGCGGGCGATTTCCACCGCGCCGGCCTCCTCGATCTCCATGGCCAGGATACCTGCAGAGCGCCGGATGATATGGGTCAGGTCATCCACATTGTAGAATTCCAGACGCTGCACGATGCCGAAGCGATCCCGCAGCGGCGAGGTCAGCAGCCCCGCCCGGGTGGTTGCACCGACCAGGGTGAAAGGCGGCAGATCCACCTTGATGGAGCGGGCGGCAGGCCCCTCGCCGATCATGATATCCAGCTGGTAGTCTTCCATACCCGGGTAGAGCACTTCCTCCACCACAGGGCTGAGACGGTGGATCTCATCCACGAACAGCACGTCGTGAGGCTCCATATTGGTCAGCAGCGCAGCCAGATCTCCGGCTTTTTCGAGCACCGGCCCGGAGGTCTGGTGCAGATGCACGCCCATTTCATTGGCGATGATATGTGCCAGGGTCGTCTTGCCCAGCCCCGGTGGACCGAAGATCAGTACGTGATCCAGCGCCTCGTTGCGCTGCCGGGCTGCGGGGATGAAAATCTCCATCTGTTCACGCACGGCGGGCTGACCGACATATTCTTCCAGGGTGCAGGGACGGATGGCCCGGTCTACAGCCACGTCATCGGACAGGGCTGCAGGATCGATGATTCTTCCGCTCTCCTCCATGCCGCCTTAACCTTTGGCCTTGTTCTGCAGTGCGATACGGATCAGGGTTTCCGTGTCCATACCGGCTTCGAATACTGCGCTCACCATACGGCTGGCTTCAGGCGCCTTGTAGCCCAGGGTGACCAGGGCGCTGACGGCATCAGCATCCGCAGAGCCAGCCTGCGATGCTGAACCTGATGCGGCAAGCAGAGGCGAGGCGGCCTCTATCCTGTCCAGCCGGTCACGCATCTCGATGATCAGGCGTTCAGCAGTTTTCTTGCCAACGCCGGGCAGGCGGCACAGGGCCTTCACATCGCCGGACTGGATGAACAGGGAAAACTCGTCTGAACTCATGCCTGACAGGATCGCCAGCGCCATCTTGCCGCCCACGCCGTTGACCTTGAGCAGGCTGCGAAACAGCGCGCGGTCGGATTCACGGATGAAGCCGAACAGGCTGTGGGCGTCGTCACGCACCATCATGTGGATGTAGAGCACCACTTCCTGATCCCCGTCGGGCAGATCGTAGAAGGTGGACATGGGCGCTTCCACTTCGTAACCCACGCCATTGACCTCCAGCAGCAGCGATGGTGGCTGCTTCACCAGAACCCGGCCCCGCAGCAAACCGATCATGACAGTCCCCGCAATTTGTTTGCATTGACGTTCGTATGGGCATGGCACAGCGCCACGGCCAGCGCATCCGATTCATCCAGGCCCATGCGCTGACGCACGCCCAGCAGCAGGCGGATCATGTGTTGCACCTGCTCCTTTTCCGCGGCGCCTGTCCCCACCAAAGCGAGTTTGACGGCCCGGGGAGTGTATTCATAGACAGGCAGCTCCGCGACCACCGCAGCCGTGATGGCAGCGCCGCGGGCATGACCCAGCTTGAGCGCCGAAGAAGGATTGCTGGCCATGAAGACCTGCTCTACGGCAACCTGCTCCGGCGCGTGTTCCTCGAGCACAGCCTGTATACCGGAAAATATCTCACCCAGGCGGGCGGAAAAATCCTTGCTGCTGGTGCGGATGCAGCCGCTGAACACATGCCGGCTGTGGCGTCCGTCACTGTCGATAACACCAAAACCGGTCACCCGGGACCCCGGATCTATGCCGAGGATCCTCAAGCGTCCAGAGACTCCATGATCTCTTCGGATATTTCCGCATTGGAATAGACTTCCTGCACATCGTCGAGATCTTCCAGGGCATCCACTAGCCGCATGAGCTTTTCCGCTCCTTCCTGGTCCATTTCCGCCTTGGTGCTGGCTTCGAAGCTGACTTCTGCATGATCCGCTTTCAAGCCGGCATCCTGCATGGCCTGATTCACATTGGAAAAGTCCTCCGGCGTGGTGAAGACATCGATGCTGCCGTCATCATTGGCAACCACATCATCGGCACCGGCTTCCAGCGCCGCTTCCATGATGGCGTCTTCATCCGCCCCCGGCGCATAGCTGATAATGCCTTTCTTTTCAAAAAGATAGGCAACAGAACCGTCCGTACCCAGATTGCCGCCGTGCTTGGTAAAGGCATGACGCACTTCGGAAGCGGTGCGGTTGCGGTTATCGGTCATGCAATCGACCATGATGGCCGTTCCGCCAGGACCATAGCCTTCATAACGGATCTCTTCGTAATTGTCTCCATCCAGGCCTCCAGCCCCCCGCTTGATGGCACGATCGATGGTGTCCTTGGGCATATTGGCGCCCTGAGCCTTGTCCACCGCCAGTCGCAGGCGTGGATTGGCGTCGATGTCTCCGCCGCCTTCCTTTGCGGCCACCGTGACTTCACGAATCAGTTTTGACCAGAGCTTGCCGCGTTTCTTGTCATTTGCCGCTTTCTTGTGCTTGATGTTTGCCCATTTGCTGTGACCTGCCATCGTCTACCTCATGTCGCCGATCCCGAAAACCAGGGCCCTGGCCTCGGGATGTGTGTTATCTGTTGAGAATATCCGCAGATTCTAGCATGAGCAGCCGGGCATTCCCTCAGCAAATGCCTGCCGGTAAGGCCGGCCACACCACGCTTTGCAACCGACATTTGCAATCGACCGCCTCTGCGAAAAAACCCGAACGAGTTCAAGAGCTTGCAATTTCCTGTTTGAACACCTTCACACAATCAGGACTGCATACCCTTTTCACGCGGCGCTTCTGCTATATACAAAAAGAGCTTCTCTCTTTCAACCGCGGCGACCTGGCAAAAATGTCCCTCACATCAAACCAGAAAAAACCCACCGGAAGCCGCTTGCGCAAACAGGCGCTGCTCATCGAAAACAGCCCCCTGTACCACCGGTTTCTGTCCGAACAGTTTGCCCACCTGGGGTACAGCTCGGTCATTGCCGATTCCCGGCAGTCTGCACTCGCCCGGCTTCACGCCGGTAACTATCAGCTCATCTGTATGAACATGTATTTCGAGGGAGGCAACGCCATTGAGCTGGTGAAGGAGATACGCCGTGACGACCCCAGCGTGGTTGTCATCATGCTCACATCGGACAAAAGCCGCACACTGCGCTCCCATGCGCTGCGCGCTGGGGTCACAGAGGTCATCTACAAATCCGGGCACAAAAGCATTTCCCGGCAGATAGCCAGGTGTCTGAAGCACAGCAGGCATGTCCATCTGCGGGGCAGCAAGGTCATGTATGTGGAAGACAGCCTGACCCAGGCTGTCATGAACATGCAGATACTCGAAGGCATGGGACTGGAAATCACGCATTTTCGCACTGCAGAAGCAGCCATGGCCAGCTTCAGGATCTCGGATTTCGATCTGGTGATAACAGATGTTCTGCTCAAGGGCGAAGCCAGTGGCCTGACGCTGCTGCGCCACATACGCAGCCTGCCGGGCATAGGCAGGCGCATCCCCGTGCTGACCATCACCGGCTATGACGATGCCGCCCGGCGGCAGGAACTGTTTCGCGCCGGCACCAGTGACTACATCACCAAACCGGTGCTGAAGGAAGAGCTGGTCATCCGTGTCTCCAACCTCATCAGCAACAAGCTGCTGGCGGACAAGGTCGAGGGACAGCAGGCAGAACTCTATGATCAAGTGTGTCTTCGGCCTCGTGATAGATTTTGGGACATCCCAGTCCCCAAAATCGACTCGGCCTTTGACAACCTATTGGTGCCCCAGCCGTCCTGGTCACCCAGCACTACGCAACAACTTCGCAAGCTCGTTGCTGCTCCGTACTTGGCTCCCAATGACTGGACGCCGCGTTTGGATGCCTACTTTGCTTCCCCTCTGGCGCTATGCGCACGACGGGTAAGCAGTGCGGCCTCGCGGCTACTGGGGTCTACCAGCCTTCGCTTCGCTCTCCATGGCTGGCAGCGATGGCGGTAAGGGATCATCTTACCGGCTGTTACAACCGCCACGGCTTTTCCGAACTGGCGGGTATCTATCTCAAGCAGGCCCGATCCAGTCCCGACAGCATGAGCTTCCTGCTGCTCGACCTGGATCTTTTCAAGAACATCAATGATTCCTTTGGTCACGACATGGGCGACAAGGTTTTGTCTGCTGTGGGCAAGTTACTGGTATCAGAATGCCGTAGCGATGACCTGGTTGCCCGCTACGGCGGTGAAGAATTCGTCGTATTACTGCCTCATTGCGGAAAAAAAGCCGCGATGAAGACTGCGCGACGCCTGAGAAAGAAAACAGAACACCTGTGTCCCGCGGGCATACGGGTCACGACCAGCATCGGTGTCACCCGTGTGCCAAAGCGCTGTTCGCCTGATCTGGACAAGATGCTCAAGGCAGCAGATCAGGCCGTTTATCGCGCTAAAAAGAAGGGCCGCAACTGCGTACGCTACTGCTCTTATCCCGATGAGCCAGAAAAGATGCCTCTTTCTACGACCAGCCAGGGCTAGCCCGCATTTCCAGCAGAGAGAAGCTCATCCGGCCAACCGCAAGACATCTGGTTCCTGCCCGCTGCCTTGGCCTGATAGAGTGCCTTGTCAGCCATGTTGAACAACTCATCCCGTGTATGGCCGGGTCCCGGCACCACGCCGGCACAGCCCAGGCTTACCGTCAGTCGGTATTGCCTGGTTTCATCATGGCAGTCGATACCCAGATCCCGAATGCCTTTGACGATTTGTTGCGCGTAAGCCTCCACATCACGCGGTTCCTGCTTGTCCATGTCGAGCAACACTACGAATTCTTCACCGCCGATACGGCAGGCCATATCTCCCGCCCGCCGGGCCTTACTCTGGAGGTACCTGCCGATTTCCTTCAGCGCCGCGTCTCCCTTCAAATGTCCCATCAGGTCATTAAAACGCTTGAAATGATCCACATCGATCATCATCAGAAACAGCATTCGCTTGTGACGGCTGTTCAAACGCCACATGTTTTGGAAGTGTTCCTCAAAGGCGCGCCGGTTGCACAGACCGGTCAGTGGATCCCTGGTGGAGTTTTTCTGCAGGCTGCCAATGTGTCGCCGGGCGAGCAGATAACTGACAATGACCAAGGACAGCCACAGGGGAACCACCGGCAGCAACACTCCCGACACAAGCATGACAAGCAGGGACAGAACCGTCGTGACAGTCACTGCAACCAGAAGACGGCAGAGCATGCATTGTGAACGCGAGAAAAGCAGGATCAACCCACCAGCGACAGCCAGCAGGGTCAGCCCAACCAGGTGGAGCAACCCTTGCGCATTCGTCGCAATCAGGTTCTTTTCCAGGGCATTGAAGGTATTGGCATGAATTTCCACGCCGCTCATCACGCCGGAAGCCATGTCCGGAATCGAGAAGGTACGGCGAATCGCTGCAGCAGTGATACCGACAAAGAGCGTCTTCCCGGCAAGTTTTTCGCTGTCAATCATGCCTTCAACCACATCGGTGAAGGAATAAACTTGTTGCTCCTGACCCAGTGCCCCCTGTGTCCCGGCTGCTGGGAAGTAAAGGTCTCTCCCGGAATATCCATGACCCGGAATTTTCCGGAAAGGTATAAGGCAGCAAGGGCAAGATCCGGCCAGCGTGGGGCGCCGGCGCCGGCGAGCAGGTAGGCGCCGCGCACAATCCCGTCGCGGTCGACGGCCATGTCCGTATGCCCGATAGCGGCCGCCACATCGGAAAAAACCGCATAGGGCAGCACTTCGGTTACTTCACCATCACCGGGATCCTCATCACTGCTCATGGCCAGCACCACCTTGCCGTGAGCGGCAATCGCCGTGGCAAACAACCCATCCCCGGCGGGATCACTGCCATTGGCATCCGCAAAGAGTACATCGAAAGCGACAGGCCCCGACTTGGCCTGCCTGAGGCGATCCAGCAGGCGTGCATGCAGGCGCCGCGACCAGGGCCATCGGCCGTATTTGCGCAGACTCTTTTCATCGATGGCAACAATAGCGATATCGCTGGCAGGAACAGGCTTGATCAGCGACGATACCGTATCGGTGACCATTTGCTCCATGCGCCAGCTGATGCCACTGAAGTCAATGAGCAGCGTCAACGCAACAACCACTACCAGCAGCACTGTACGGCTGGCACCCGCCTTTTCAAGGTAGCTGTTCATGCAACAAAGGCTAGAGCAGCAGCAAGGCGGAAGCAAGTACAAACAGGATCACAGGCAGATAGCTGCCCGGTTCAACCTCGAAACGTCGCGGCGTACCGAAGCCTCCTTCATAACCTTCCGTATCGATGGATCTCAGGCGGAAATAATAGTAACCACCCGGAGGACGGTGTATCTGTATCCAGGGTTTCGTGGTTCTGATATCCGCCACCAGTTCGTGGAAATCAGGGTCGGCGGCAAGCTGTATCTGGTAGCTGGCAATACCTTCCACTTTCTGCCAGGCTAGGCGCAGCTTATCACCTTCGACAGCCGGTGGCTCGGGTTCGGGTACTGCAGGTACCGGTAAAACCCGGATCTGTACCGCCTTGCCGGGAGGACCCTGCCGGCCATCGGCAGTAACCGAAGACAAACGGTAGTAATAGTTTCCCGGCTCCCTGATCTCTAGGGTGGTGTCAGTCCCTGGCAGGGACTCTTTTTTCTGCAGCTGTGTAAAATCCGCATCACGGGCAAGTTCTAACAGGTAGCTGCTCACGCCTTCTACCGCCGCCCAGGAAAAGTCCACATCGCCCACATGCAGCACCCTGTCGGACAAGGGAGTACGTGCCATTGGTGCTTCCGGCCGGGCATCGATTCGGAATATCTTTTCAGCATTGTTTCCTTCCAGGCCATTGGCATCCACTCCACGAACGCGCAGATAGTATTTTCCATCCTCGAGCTTCTGATCGATCATCAGCTTTTCCCTGACGATGCGATCCAGACGGATATCGGTGAAAGCGGCGTCCCGCGCAACCTGAACACGATAGCCATGCGCTTGGGCGAGGCTGTTCAGGGCTACAACCGTCGGGAGATACCTTATCAGAGTGGGAAAGCTGTCCAGGTCCGGTGCGGACAGAAGCTCAACCTGCCTGATGGGCGGACTGTCCTTCTTCGCCACGGTGCCGAAATTCTTTGGTACGTCCACATTGCCCCAGGCATTGCCCACGCTGACGAGTCCGTCCAGCACTTCCGTGCGGGAGCTTTCTTTTTCGACACCAATGCGGAATCCGGTTCCACGCACCGCCGAGTTGGCGGATACAGTGAGTATTTCGTAGCTGCTGTCAGGAATATGGGCGGGATTGGCAGTCATGTTCATGCGCCACTGATTCACCTTCAGCCTTGCATTCATGCTCTTGCGCTTGCCTCCCCCGAGGGTTTTCAGGCGTGTGAACTCCAGCTCGCTGTTTTCCTGCAACAGGATACTGCTGTTGTCTTCCAGGGAAAGCAGTGCCGTGCTGTTTTCACCGCAAATCACCCTGTCCCCCGCTACCAGCGACATTCCGGGTTTCAGTGGCAGTTTCTCGGCTTTGTTCGTAAAAATCTGCGTTCTTAGAACGCAGACTTGCCTTTTGCCCCCTATAAGGGGGCTTTGATGCCAGCCTTCTGAGAAGGCTGGCTGGTGAGTTATCCCATTTCATTGATTACTTGCCCAAG
>NZ_JBHNMF010000039.1:0-9551 GCF_048562965.1 Thiolapillus sp.
ATCGCTCCCTGCAAACGACAATATCCTTGTCAAGGCAGGTGATTAATTAATTCAGTATATTGGCATGCGCTAATTATCTGGAGCTGCCCGAAAAAGATAGCTATTTATAGACGGTAACAAGATAGGGTGCGGGTATTGCGATGCGGTTCGTAGGCTCACCGCATCCTGCGGTCAATGGATGGTTGGAATCAAACCAGAGTGATGTTTCGAAAAATCAACGGTTTGACAAAATTTGATTTCGCCCCGGAAACACATAATCGGGTAGGATTCGGTGAGGTACGAACCGCATCGATGAAAGGAGGGGCGGAGTCAAACCATTACCGCCCCCTCAATGCGACCCATCAATGGCTCAGGCGGCCTGGTGCAGGTGTTCGACCTTGGCCTGGCGGGCTTTTTCAGCTTCTTCCGCCGAATAGGCCTTGCCCGACCACAGCATGTCGTAGGCGATTTCCTCGTTGCCGTTTTCACACAGTTCCAGCACCTTTCTGAACAGGGGCTGAAAGGTCTCGCTACGGTGGGATTGCTCGTGATTTTCGAAGTTGTCCCAGAATGTGACGATAAGGGCTTCGCGGTTCTTCAGGGGGCTTTCCACGGCCTGGCCGATGGTGCTGCCTTCATTGGAGATATTACCACTGTTCAGGGTGACGAAGCCGCCGATAAACCCTGTATCCGAGTGATAGGTTTTCACGTTTTCGCACAGGTAGGCCACTCTTTCCTGCAGGTCGTCGACCGTGAATTCCGGTTTCAGAATGACACGGTTGACGGTGACGATACCGTCATGGGGGAAGTTTTCGATAAGTGCAGACATTGTTCTCTCCTCTTGTCATTAATAAGTTATGACAAAGGGAAAGAATATTAGTTCATTATTAAAAACTAATATAATTTCTGGGGAAATGGTCAGGAAGGGGTGTGATGAATCAGCCATGTGTCGTTATGTTGCTGCTGAGGGATAAATCCTTGCTGTCGAGATGCAAGTGTGTCTTCGGCCTCGTGATAGATTTTGGGACATCCCAGTCCCCAAAATCGACTCGGCCTTTGACAACCTATTGGTGCCCCAGCCGTCCTGGTCACCAAGCACTACGCAACAACTTCGCAAGCTCGTTGCTGCTCCGTACTTGTCTCCCAATGACTGGACGCCGCGTTTGGATGCCTACTTTGCTTCCCCTCTGGCGCTATGCGCACGACGGGTAAGCAGTGCGGTCTCGCGGCTACTGGGGTCTACCAGCCTTCGCTTCGCTCTCCATGGCTGGCAGCGCAGGACACCGCCGGAAAGGGTGGCCTGCCATTCGAAGCGGCGGGTAAGGGTGGCAGCCAGGGTTTCGACAAGTTCGCTGTCCAGAGAGACTATGCGCCCGGAAAAATCGGGCAGCTGACCATCATGCTGTCGTTTCCAGCGTTGCAGCAGATGCTCATGGGTGACAAGGGACACTCTAGGCGTGTGCCGGGCGGCTTTCTGCAGCCGATCGAGTGTGGGAGTGCCCACGTCGATCCAGTGCAGGATACGGTCATCGATGTCCCGAACGGCAACATCCGGTGCATTGCCCTCGCTCAGTCCACCTTTGCGAAATGCCATGCCCGGTTCATATAAAAGGGTGTATGCGAGTAACCGCAGTATCAGGCGTTCGGATTTTTCAGAGGGGTGCTGGGGCGTGGAGAATTCCAGACTTTCATAACGCTGGCTGTCCGTGTCGGCCAGCTGGATGTGTCCGTGATAGAGCTGGCTGTGCCCTGGGCCATTATTTGATCCAGTCGATGAGATGGCAGTCCAGCCGGCCCGCATCGTCTTCGCAAATGGTGCGGCCGGTGATGCCGTTGCCCGAATCGAAGACCGTGTTGGGGTCGCCGGATACCAGGGGATGCCATTCGGGCAGGGGTTTGTGCTCTGCCAGCAGGCGGTAGGCGCAGGTGCTGGGGAGCCAGTAGGGATCTTCCAGTTCCTTGAGTGTGATAGTGACACAATCGGATACCCTTGTTGACCGGTTCGCGTAATCGCTGCACTGGCTGGTTTCCAGGTCCAGCAGCCGGCAGTGGACGTTGGTGAAATAGATTTCCCGGGTGTCCTCGTCTTCCAGACGGTGCAAACAGCATTTGGCGCAGCCGTCGCACAGGGCCTCCCACTCGTCTGAATGTCATTTCAGCCAGTGATTTGTGTTTCCAGAATTCAGGGGTCAGGTCAGTCATGGCCGGTATTCTACCTGCATCCTACCCATAATCTACCTATTGTTATACACAAGCTGCATCAGGCCGGAAAAATTTTGCATGTTTAGAGGTAACCCCGAAAGCAGGTTCTCATAAAAGTTAGCTAACTATATGTTTATCTAATAATTTTCTGAAATTGACCGAAACTTGGTCAATTTGAACCGTTTTCCGCTATGGAAAGGGCTAGTCGTGATTTCCGCATCTTCTTCACAGAGTTATCCACAGCATTTGTGGAAAACACAGAGGGGGGTTTTCGGCGATGCCGGTGCGCGGTCATTGCGTCAGATGGGGTAGAATGCCGCATCCCGAACGATCCCCTTTGGAGAACGGCCCTGGCTTCCCTGCTCAAATCACTGACCACCGTGGGTGGCAACACCATGGTTTCCCGGGTGCTGGGTTTCGTGAGGGATCTGGTGCTGGCGCGGGTGTTCGGTGCTGATGCCGCCACGGACGCCTTTTTCGTGGCCTTCAAGATCCCGAATTTCCTGCGGCGCCTTTTTGGGGAAGGTGCTTTCGCCACGGCTTTCGTTCCCGTGCTCATGGAATACAAGGAGCAGCGCTCCCATTCCGAACTGAAGGCGCTGGTCGATCATGTGGCGGGCACGCTGGGCCTGGTGCTACTGATCGTTTCTTTCATCGGCGTGCTCGTCGCGCCGCTCATCGTTTCCCTGTTCGCCTTTGGCTGGGTACTCGATGGCGCGACGGAAAAACTGGATCTGGCCGCCCAGATGCTCAGGCTCACTTTCCCCTACCTGCTGTTCATTTCGCTGACGGCATTTGCCGGCGGCATACTCAATGCCCATAACCGCTTCGCCGTTCCTGCCTTCACGCCGGTCCTGCTCAACCTTTGCCTCATCGGCTCCGCCCTGTGGTTGGCCCCGCAGATGCAGCAGCCCGTGGTTGCCCTGGCCTGGGGTGTGCTCATCGCGGGTGTGGTGCAGTTTACTTTTCAGCTGCCCTTTCTTCACCAGCTGAAACTGTTACCTGCTCCCCGCCCGGCGCCGCGGCATGAGGGAGTGGGACGGATCATGAAGCTGATGCTGCCTGCGTTGTTTGCGGTGTCCGTGGTGCAGATCAACCTGCTGCTGGATACGGTGCTGGCTTCTTTCCTGCAGACCGGCAGCATTTCCTGGCTGTACTATTCAGACCGGCTCATGGAATTCCCCCAGGGCGTGCTGGGTGTGGCGCTGGCCACCGTAATTCTTCCCAATCTGTCGAAGCGCCACGCGGCGACGGACAGCAGGGCATTCAGTCATACACTGGACTGGGGCCTGCGCACCACGCTGCTGCTGGGCGCGCCGGCAGCCGTGGGGCTGGCTGTGCTGGCCGGCCCCATGATTGCTACGCTGTTTCTTTCCGAGCGGTTCGATATGCGTGATGTGAGCATGGCCCGCCTGAGTCTCATGGCTTATTCAGTGGGATTGCTGGCCTTCATCCTGATCAAGGTGCTGGCGCCAGCCTACTATGCCCGGCAGGATACCAAAACGCCGGTAAAGATCGGGATCGTCGCCATGGTCGTGAACATGGTTTTCAATCTGGCGCTGATCTTTCCGCTGCAGCATGCCGGCTTGGCGCTGGCCACCAGTCTTTCGGCTTTCGTGAATGCCGGCCTGTTGTTCAGAGGTTTGCGCAAGCGCGATGTTTATCGTCCGGGGAAGGAATGGCCGGCTCTCTGGCTGAAGGTGGGACTAGCGGTGGCTGGTATGGCTGCCGTGCTGGTCTGGGGTATGCCTGCATTGCAGGCCTGGTCGGGGGTTGGTATCTGGATGCGCGCGTCCTGGCTGGGTGCCTGGATAGGGATCGGGGCGCTTGTCTATTTCCTGTTGCTGGCGCTGCTGGGCATTCGCCCGCATCACTTTCGAAATACCGGAAGAGCATAATTGTTCAAATCATTGTAAAATGATGGGTTCGGAAGTCATTGGTTCCAGCGGTGTAATCTATGTCATTGGCGAGGTTAGGGTTTCTTGTGGGACTTGCTGTCCTGCTGTGCGGTGCTGATGCTGGCGCGGCGCCTGGTGCAGTTGCCCAGGCAAAAGACAGAAACATTCTGCTGATGAAAAACGGCGGTGTGATACTGGCGCATACCGGCCAGTACGACAAGGAGTTTCCGGTAAATGCCATGATCGAGGGCAATTTGCTCAACTACTGGGCCAGTGGCAAGCCTGGTCCCAAAGGCTGGACGCCGCAGAGTTTCGTGATCGAGCTGGACAGGGAGTACGAGCTGAGCCGGCTGGCAGTGGACAACCGGGAAATCGACGAGAAGGCCTATCCGGGGGTTTCTGCACACAAGCTCCGTTTCTCTGCTTCAACCGAATCATCACAATCAGGCTGGCAGCCGGTCTCCTTGATGGAGGCGGCCCAGTTTGGACGCAAGGAAAAAATTCTCGACAAGCCGGTAAGAGCGCGCTGGCTGAAGATCGAGATCCTGTCCAACTATGGCAACAAGAGCTACACGGAAATCAATGAGCTGGAGGCCTATGGAAAGCCGGTGGGTGATGAACCGCACTACATCGATCCCAACGGGGTATACCGGACCAACTACCAGTTACTGAAACTGCAGGTTGACGGCAGCAGGGTGACAGGTTGCTATGAACTGGACAAGGGCTACGTCCATGGAACGACCAACGGACGTGTGTTCGATATTGAATGGATCGAGCACAAAGGGGAGGAACGCGGCCGGGCGCTGCTGGTTTTGTCCTCAGGGGGGGGCTCAATGGTCTGTGGTATCACGAAGGCATCATGAAAGGCCCCTGGTTTGGCAACAAGCTGCAAGGGCAGCATACTATTGACTGTGATCCGGTTTCCGCTGCCATAGGTGTAGGCTTCAAAGCTGACACCATCGTTCATCAGTAACATGCAGCTCGTACGCAGCCAGCACAATTTGCGTGCCAGTCATCGCGGCTGTGCCGCGACCATCGGCAATTTTGATGGTGTGCACCTGGGGCATCAGGCTGTTTTCAATGCACTGCGGGAAAAGGCGCAGCAGCTGGGATTGCCTTCGACGGTTATTCTTTTCGAACCCCAGCCCATGGAGTTCTTTCAGCCCCGTATGGCACCACCGCGCCTGACGCGCCTGCGTGAAAAGCTCATCCATATCCGCAGTTGCGGTATCGATCGTGTGGTGCTGCTCGAATTCAATGTGCACCTGGCCGCGCTGACTGCCGAGGAATTCGTGCAGCAGGTGCTTCTGGACGGTATGGGTATCCGGCACCTGTATGTGGGCGATGATTTCCGCTTTGGCAAGGAACGCAAAGGCGATTTCGCGCTGTTGCAGAAGATCGGCGCCGCACAGGGTTTCAGCGTGCAGAGCATGGATACGGTCTGTCATGATGATTGCCGCATCAGCAGCACCCGCATTCGTGAAGCGCTGGCCGAGGGTGACTTTGCCACGGCAGAGCACTGCCTGGGGCGGCCTTACCAGATCTGCGGGCGGGTAGGGCATGGCAACCAGCGGGGGCGTACCATCGGTTTTCCCACGCTGAATGTAAACCTGCATCGGCGGGTCAGTCCTGTAAGAGGCGTGTTTGCGGTCAGGGTCCAGGGGTTGGCGGAAAAGGATCTTCCCGGTGTCGCCAATGTGGGTACGCGTCCTACGGTCGATGGAGAAGGCCGGCCTCTGCTGGAGGTGCACCTGTTCGACTTTGATGCCCGGGTTTATGGCGCCCAGGTTGGCGTGACCTTTGTCCATAGGATACGGGACGAGAAAAAGTTTTCTTCTTTCGACGAGTTGCAGCAGCAGATCCTGCTGGACGCATCGCGTGCGCGAAAGATACTTGCTATCTGAACTTCAACCACACAGGAATAACAAGTCCGTGAGCGAATACAAGGACACACTCAATCTTCCCAAGACCGATTTCCCCATGCGCGGGAATCTTGCCCAGCGCGAGCCGCAGATGCTCAAGGAATGGGAATCGCAGAATCTCTACCAGAAGATCCGCGATATCTGTGCCGGACGGGAAAAATCCGTCCTGCATGACGGTCCTCCCTATGCCAACGGGAGTATTCATATCGGCCATGCGGTAAACAAGATTCTCAAGGACATCATCAACAAGAGCCGCACCCTGGATGGCTTCGACGCCCCTTATGTGCCCGGCTGGGACTGTCATGGTCTGCCCATCGAGCTGCAGGTGGAGAAGAAGGTGGGCAAGCCGGGCCGCAAGGTCAGTGCGGCCGAGTTCCGCAAGGCCTGCCGCGCCTATGCGCAGAAACAGATCGAGGGTCAGCGGGAGGATTTCAAACGCCTGGGAGTACTGGGTGACTGGGATAATCCCTATCTGACCATGAACTACCAGCAGGAAGCGGACATCATCCGCTCCCTGGGACGTATCGTGGAAGCGGGGCATGTACACAAAGGCTCCAAGCCCGTGAACTGGTGTACCGACTGTGGTTCCGCCCTGGCCGAGGCCGAGGTGGACTACATGGACAAGACCTCCCTGGCCATCGACGTGGCTTTTGAGGTGCTGGACGATGAAGCCGCCATGTACTGCTGTCACTCCGTACCCGGCGATCACGGTCATGGCCCCCTGTATGTTGTCATCTGGACCACAACCCCCTGGACCCTGCCCGCCAACCAGGCCGTGGCCCTGAATCCTGAGCTGGATTATGCCGTGGTGCAGGCTGGCGAGCGCCGCTTCCTGGTGGCCGAAGGCCTGATGAAGGAAGCACTGGCCCGCTGGAACCTGAACGACTACCGCGTCATCGGTTACGGCAAAGGCGATGCCTTCGAAGGGCTGATGCTGAAACACCCTTTCTACGACCGGGAAGTGCCCATCATCCTGGGCGATCATGTCACCCTGGATGCGGGAACCGGCGCTGTGCATACTGCCCCCGGTCACGGCCTGGAAGACTACATCGTCGGTCAGAAATACCACCTGAAGGTGGACAACCCGGTGCTGGGAAACGGTTGCTTCAACGAAGACACCCCCCTGTTTGCCGGTGAGCATGTGTTCTCCGCCAATGACAAGGTCATCGATGTACTCAAGGCCCACAATGCCCTGCTGCATGAGGAGCGCCTCACCCACAGCTATCCCCACTGCTGGCGCCACAAGACCCCCATCATCTTCCGCGCCACTCCCCAGTGGTTCATCAGCATGGAGCAGAATGGCCTGCGCGAGGCGGCCCTGAAGGAGATCAACAATGTGGAATGGCTGCCGGAGTGGGGCCGGGAACGCATCCGCGGCATGGTGGAAAACCGGCCGGACTGGTGTATCTCCCGCCAGCGCACCTGGGGCGTGCCCATCACCCTGTTTGTCCATCAGAAGACCGGCAAGATGCATCCCGACAGCGCTGCGCTTTTCGAAAAGGTGGCGCAGAAAGTGGAGCAGGAAGGCATCGAAGCCTGGTTCCAGCTGCAGCCTGCGGACATTCTCGGTGACGAAGCCGGTGAATACGAAAAGGTAACTGATACCCTGGATGTTTGGTTCGACTCCGGCGTGACCCATGCCTGTGTCCTGGACCGCCGCCCGGAGCTTCACCGTCCGGCGGAGCTGTACCTGGAAGGCTCTGATCAGCATCGTGGCTGGTTCCAGTCCTCCCTGCTCACTTCCGTGGCCATGACGGGCAAGGCGCCCTACAAGGCCTGCCTCACCCACGGTTTCACCGTGGATGCCCAGGGCAAGAAAATGTCCAAGTCCCTGGGCAATGTCATTCAGCCCCAGAAAGTCACCAAGAACCTGGGCGCGGATATCATCCGCCTGTGGGTGGCCGCCACCGATTACCGGGCGGAGATGAGTGTCTCCGACGAGATTCTCAAGCGCACGGCAGATGCCTACCGGCGCATCCGCAACACCACCCGTTTCCTGCTGGCCAACCTGTTCGATTTCGATCCCGCGCACAATGCTGTGGCCGTGGATGATATGGTGGAACTGGACCGCTGGGCCGTGGCCCGCGCCCAGGCCCTGCAGGAAGAGATCGAAGCGGCCTATCGCGACTACAACTTCCACCTCATCTACCAGAAGATCCTGCAGTTCTGCGTGGTGGACATGGGTGGCTTCTACCTGGATGTCATCAAGGACCGTCAATACACCACCAGGACCAACAGCCTGCCGCGCCGTTCCTGCCAGACGGCCATCCATCACATCATCGAGGCCATGGTGCGCTGGCTGGCACCCATACTCAGTTTCACCGCCCATGAGGCCTGGCAGCATGTTCCCGGTGAACGCAGCGAATCCGTGTTTCTGGAGACCTGGTATGACGGCCTGTTCGGCCTGGAAAGCAGGGGCGAACTGGATGAGGCCGACTGGCAACGCATTCTCGAAGCCCGCGGCGCGGTGAGCCAGCAGCTCGAAGGCATGCGCAAGGCAGGAGATCTCGGTTCATCCCTGGACGCCGAGGTCATCCTGTATTGCGATGGTGAGCTGTACGATTCGCTGGCGAAACTGGGAGATGAGCTGCGCTTCGTGCTCATCACGTCCTATGCCGGAATCCAGCCTCTGTCACAACGCAGCGCCAATACCGTGGACAGCGGACTCGATGGCTTGGCCATTGAAGCTGTGGCCAGTAAGCATCCCAAATGCGTGCGCTGCTGGCATCACCGGGAAGAGGTGGGCAGCCATCCCGATCACCCGGAACTGTGTGGCCGTTGCGTGGAGAATGTCGAAGGTGAGGGTGAAGTGCGCCATTATGGCTGATCGGCTGCGCCCAGGCGGTTTCCTGCTGCTGGCGCTGCTGGTGCTGATTTTGGATCAGGCCAGCAAGGCTTGGGTATTGGCGTTATTCCAGCCTTACGAGGTGGTGCCGGTGTTGCCCGTGTTCAACCTGACGCTAGCATTCAACGAGGGCGCAGCATTCAGTTTTCTCGATGATGCCGGGGGCTGGCAGCGCTGGTTCTTCATTGGTCTGACCAGCATCATTTCCGTCGGGCTCGTGGTCTGGTTGTTGCGTCTGAAAACCTCCGAACGCCTGACCGGGTTTTCCCTGGCGCTGATCCTGGGAGGTGCCCTGGGCAACCTCGTGGATCGGGTACGCATAGGCAAGGTGACGGATTTTCTGGATTTTCACTGGCACGGCTGGCATTGGCCAGCCTTCAACCTGGCGGACAGCGCCATTACTCTGGGTGTGGTGCTGATGCTGTTGGCTTCTTTCAGACAACAGCCCAATTCCCCGTAGGTCAGACTTCAGTCCGACATTTTCCACTCAGGAAATCATGGGTCGGGCTGAAGCCCAACCTACAATCGTCTATGACCTGCAGGGATGCGGGAAGTGCAGAAAATGCAGGAGTAATTTTCTGTCCGTACATCCAGTACATCGCCGCTCCTGCGCATCCCTGCGCCCGCGGCATACTGTACATCCTGTACATAAAAAAACCCCGGTCACGTCCTGTTGTGATCGGGGCTGTCGCCTGGCTTGGTTTA
>NZ_JBHNMF010000039.1:9651-14793 GCF_048562965.1 Thiolapillus sp.
GTACATCCAGTACATCGCCGCTCCTGCGCATCCCTGCGCCCGCGGCATACTGTACATCCTGTACATAAAAAAACCCCGGTCACGTCCTGTTGTGATCGGGGCTGTCGCCTGGCTTGGTTTATTCGTTCCCTGATTCTTCCTTGATCGTTCGTCCTTGTACGAATTCTTCCTTGTGCTTCCTTGTTTTGGCGACGGGTACAGTGTCTCAGTTCTGCTTTCCCGTGTCTGTAGGGAAGAACGGAAGGCCTTGTAGGAATATTCCTACAATTGCTGGCAGAGTTGCTCCAGTCCTTCGACGATCCGGGGTCCGGGGCGCCCGAGGGTGGAATCGGCAGTGATGATGCTTATGGATTTGTTCAGCCGCTCCTGTGCTGGCTGGCTGGTGATGACAATCCGGGAAGGTGTTGCCAACAGGCTCTCGGCAGAGACGGTGAACACCCCGCGAGGCACGGAGGCAAAAACATTGTGCAGATGGGCCAGATCAAGAACTTCGTTCAACCAGTGTTTGCCTCCGATGGTCATTGGCGGGCTGGGCCATATCTCATAGTAGACGCTGTCGTAAGGGGCGCCGGATCGCCCTGAACAGGCGGCGTCGAGTCGGGCAGTGAAAAGCGCAGCAGCTTTCTGTCCTTTTTCTGCATGACCGGTCAGTATGCCCAGCTTCTTCAGTGTGTCGCCGATAGCGGACAGGGATCCGGGTTCACTCATGAAAACAGGAATACCGGAAGCCTGCAGCCACTGCAGGTCACCGGGGCGGATGCCGGAAGCCCAGGCAACAACCAGATCGGGATTACTGGCAAGCAGCCATTCTCTGTCCAGTCCGCCCAGGGTGCTGGTTTTCGGGATATCGCGCATCACATCCGGATAGTCGAAGAACTGGGCTGCCGCGATGATTTGGGGTGCTGCCCCGATGGCCAGCAGCATCTCGGTGGTATGGGGCGACAGGGTGACAATGCGTTTGGCAGCAGCAGGAAGGACAACGCTGCAGCCCAGATTATCCTCTACCCGTATCTGTGCACACACACTGCTGGATATGAGCACGAATACCAGCAGCAGGGCCGGTTTCAGGAAGCGTCTCATCAGGTATTCAGAAGGGCAAGATAGCGGGGCCAGTCGAAAGCAGGACCGGGGTCGGTTTTTCTGCCTGGTGCGATGTGTTCGTGACCGGTAATGCGCTCAGTGGTGATGTCAGGGCAGACGTCCATTATGGCCTTGCTGAGTTCGGCCAGGCGCTGATACTGGATGTCTGTATAGGGTATTTCGTCGCTGCCCTCGAGTTCGATGCCTACCGAGAAATCATTGCAGCGATGCTGTCCCTGAAAGCAGGATTCTCCGGCGTGCCAGGCGCGCTTTTCCAGGGGCACAAACTGCAGGATTTCGCCATCTCTTTTGATGAGAAAATGCGCCGATACCCTGAGGTGGCTGATTTCCTGGAAATAGGCGTCTTCGGAGGTGTCCAGCCGGTTGAGAAAAAAATCCTCTATCCACGGTCCGCCAAACTGCGCCGGAGGCAGGCTGATGTTGTGTATGACCAGCAGATCCACTCTGGCATCACCAGGCCTTTCATCACAGTTCGGGGAAGGGCAGTGGCGAATGTTTTTCAGCCAGAGGGGAGGAGATGACTTCATGTTGGTGAAATGATTGGCAGGGAATGAATTTAATGGGTTATAATCCTTTCTACTCAATAAGTTGTAAAAATATTTTATATTTGACTTTAATTTTGGCCGGATTTCCTTTATAAAACAAATACCAAGTGCTGCAGTAGGTAAATCAGGGAATCGATGTGATCTGATTCAAAGGATATGTGACGGCAAATGGATTCGTCGCAGTATTGCTGTCAAACTGCATACAGATAAACAGTTTGACAGATTATTTTGGGTTTGCAACAGGAGCCATTGAGCTGGATTTGACCTTATCCTCATGCAGCAGTCCAACACACAATCTATGACGCTGTTTCAGAAGCAGCAGCTGCACATCGAATTCAGTGCCCAGCTGCGTTACTGGATCGATTCCCATCTCGACGGATTTTTCGAGCAACTGGACGAGGAATTCTTCAGTCTTGCGGAAAGTGCTGTCAACGATCTGGCCCAGCGAAGCTATATCGATGCCATTCGGGAATTGCGCCAGAACCGGGAGGTGCTGAGCAGCAACTACCGGGCGCGGGTGTTGCTCGCAACGGAAAAATTTTTCCTCGATTACAGATCCTATCAACAGGAGTTTTTACGCACCCAGGTCCGTATCGGTCAGGATCAGAACTCCATGGAGCTGATCAACCAGGATGTGCTCGAAGAAGACCTGGCAGTAATGCGTGTCGCCCATCATGCGGAGAACAGGCATCTGTCGAGGCTGAAAGAACTGAGCGCCCTGCTGGCCCGCGTGACGCCGACCCAAACCCTCAAACGCAATGAAGTGCCTGTGTCGCCCGGCGTGCTGGCCAACGCTCTGCAGTATGTGCTGCAGGAGTGGTCAGGGGATCTGCAGACCAAACTGTCTTTTTACGAAGTATTTGGAAAACACTGCCTGGACAGGCTGGAAAAACTGTACCCGGACCTTATTTCCCTGCTTGAAAAAGCCGGGCTGAAGCCCGTGGAAAACCTCCTGCAGAAACCGGCACAGGCCCGCCAGCAGCAGGAGCAGCGCAGGACGGGAACTTCCGGGGAAGCGCCCCGGCGTTTTGGCCAGATGGACGAAGGCACTCTGTTCGGGGTTGTGGCTCTGGTGCGCCAGCTGGAGGATGAGCAGAGAGAATCCCTGGGATTGCCCAGCCAGAGCATTGCCGATTTTCCCGAGGACTGGCCGGTGGCTTCCGTGGAAACTATCGCGAATGTCATCGGTATCCTGCAGTCTGAGCTGTCCATGAATCCGCCGCGGGATATTCGTCAGGCACGGGTTACGCAGAATGCATTGAAAGGGCAGCTGGTCTCTGAACTTGGAAAGACGGTTACAGATCAGAAAGTCCGGTTGCAGCGTATCGATCAGCACATCATCGATGTCGTGAACATGCTGTTCGAATACATCCTCGACGACCCCATTATCCCGGCGCAGATGAAAGTGCTGCTGGTGCGTCTGCAGATGCCGGTCCTGCGTATTTCCCTGGAAGACAAATCTTTCCTTACCGATCGCTCCCATCCCGTTCGGGATCTACTGAATAACCTAGCCGCTGCTGCAGCCCGCTGGTCTGATGAGGGCGATTATGCGGAAAACAGCATCTACGGCCGTATCGAGCAGGCGGTACAGAGGATACTCAATGACAGCACTGCCGGCGTGGATCTGTGGATCGAGGTGAATGAAGACTTCGAGACTTATGTTCTGAACGAAGAACGTGGGGCCAGTGTGGCGGAAGAACGGCTGTCGCAGGTCGCCAAAGGCAAGGAGCGTCTTTCACAGGCCAGGCAGGCCGTCGATGAATATCTTACCCGGCTTCTCCCGGCGGCCGTGCCTGCACCCGTGTACCAGATTGTTGATGAGGTCTGGCGTGATGTCATGACGCTGATTCTGTTGCGTGAAGGAGAAGGCAGCAATGAGTGGAACAAAGCCGTACGCGTCCTGGAAAGACTGATCGACAGTATCATTCCCCGGGCCGATCCCGAAGAACGTCAGATCCAGATGGCGAAAATCCCCCTGTTACTGGCTGATTTGCGCCGCGGCTTCGCCTCCATCTCCTACGACAGCGGGCGGGCTGCAATGATGTTCAAGCAGCTCCAGCAGTGCCACGTGACCACTTTGCGGGGATTGCAGCCTGCGACCATGAAATACCAGCCGCATGAAAAAGCTGGCATGGAAGGTGGCAGCCTTGAAGCGATCCTCAGTGATGAGTTCATGCAGCAGGCGAGTGAACTGAAACAGGGACAGTGGATCACCTGGACCACGGGGGCCGGCAAGGAATTGCGCGGAAAGCTTTCCTGGCGCAGTGAAGTGACCGACCTGATGCTGTTCGTGGATCTGCGCGGCAGGCGTGTCGCCGAAATGTCCAGCAGTGAGCTGGCAGACCTGCTCCGCAGCGGGCGGGCCAGCCTGCTGACCAGCATAGACCGCCCCATCATCGAGCGGGCGCTGGCGGCAATCTACAACACCCTGACCCGGCAAATGCCGGGGCATGTCCTGCCGGCCTAAGCCCTGTCACGGCGTCAACCGCCGTGATCCCATTTTCCGTGTCTGCAGGTTTGTGCCGGTACATTGACAGGGACGATAAACCCGGAGGAAAAGGCGTATGGCAGGGATGCGGCAAGCACAGTCAGGGGAAGCGGACAGGAAGTCAGCGCG
The DNA here is from genome assembly GCF_048562965.1 of Thiolapillus sp. Classification (NCBI taxonomy): domain Bacteria; kingdom Pseudomonadati; phylum Pseudomonadota; class Gammaproteobacteria; order Chromatiales; family Sedimenticolaceae; genus Thiolapillus; species Thiolapillus sp. The sequence continues at coordinate 13,915 of NZ_JBHNMF010000039.1, forward strand.
CATGCCCGTCATCAACAGGCTCAAACAGGTGCTATTCCCCCTGCACATTCATATTGCCACCCTGTTCATCGGCCTGATCCTGGCGGTCGGTCTGGTACTGGGGTGGTTCAATTACCACAAGAACGCCGAAGTCATCCTGTCTGCATCCGAACAGCTGTTCGATCAGATCAACCAGGAAATCATGACGCATTTTCGCCAGGTAAGCGCACATACGGGCAGCGATATCGATCTGCTGGTGCTCACCCCCATCGTGCGTGCCGGCACCCTTCCCGAACGGCTGAAGGCGCTCCCCTTGCTGGCAACTGTGCTTCGGGACGAGCCATCACTCTCGGCGGTGCAGGTAGGCTATGACAATGGCGACTACTTTGTTGTGCGGCCCCTGTACAGCCGTTTCATGCGACAGCGTTTCCAGGCACCTGAAGGAGCGGTTTTCGTGGCAGACAGTATCACTGCCGATACCGCGGGTGTCGGGTACCATGTGATTATATTCCAAAAAGGAGCTATCCTTTGTTCCGAACCCGCCAGATATTGAACGACTGGCTCACGCAAAACCTGGAGGAAGCATAACGCCATGGTTATCCATCCACAAGCCCGTACAACACCAAAGCTGCGTGCTGAGATCAAGGCTCAACGTGATCGTAAGCAGGTGGATCTTGCCAAGCAATACAATGTTACACCACAGACTATCCGGAAATGGCAAAACTCGGGATGAGTTCACCGACAAAAGCCATCGTCCTCATCGCCTGCAAACCAAACTCAGGGCCTCGGAAAAAATAAATTACCCCAAATCAGGTGCTGATTACGGCCCCAGAATGTTTTAAAATACAGTCATGTTGATGACGAAGAGAAACCAAATGTAAAGGAGTCGTTATTGTGGAA
>NZ_JBHNMF010000040.1:0-14572 GCF_048562965.1 Thiolapillus sp.
TTTACAGCCGGCAGTGATGCCGGCGGCAACGTGCTTAGGCGCGTTTATTAGTCCCGCACAGGACGTGCGGCGCGAAGCAAAAGTGAAGCCGGTCTGGGATATCCCTTTTCCGGCATCTAAATCCGGCATCTAAACAAGGGGAGTCCGGGTGAAAGTCCCGGACGTTCGCACCCAAACAAAGAGGTATATCATGGCCAAGAAGATCGAAGCCTATATCAAGCTTCAGGTTCCCGCACAGGAAGCCAACCCCAGTCCCCCTGTTGGACCCGCTTTGGGCCAGCATGGCGTAAACATCATGGAATTTTGCAAGGCGTTCAACGCCCAGACACAGAACCAGGAAAAGGGCATGCCCGTTCCTGTTGTGATTACAGTGTATTCCGACCGTTCCTTCACTTTTGTGATGAAGACGCCGCCTGCGTCCATCCTGCTGAAGAAAGCCGCCGGCATCAAGTCCGGCAGTGGTCGCCCCAATACCGAGAAGGTTGGTAAAGTCACCCGTGCGCAGCTGGAAGACATTGCAAAAGCCAAAGAGCCTGATCTGACGGCAGCCGATATGGACGCTGCGGTTCGCACCATTGCGGGCACTGCCCGCAGCATGGGTCTCGATACGGAGGGCGTATAAAATGGCCAAACTCAGCAAGCGCATGAAGGCGATCGCCGAAAAGGTGGATCACTCCAAGCAGTATGATGCCGAGCAGGCGTTTGGTCTGCTCAAAGAAGTATCCAGCGTCAAATTTCCGGAAACCGTGGATGTGGCCATCAATCTGGGTGTGGATCCGCGTAAGTCCGATCAGGTTGTACGTGGCGCTACCGTATTGCCCAACGGCACTGGCAAGACTGTTCGTGTTGCGGTGTTTACCCAGGGTCCCAATGCGGATGCCGCAAAAGAAGCAGGTGCGGATATCGTAGGAATGGACGACCTAGCAGAACAGGTGAAAGCAGGCAACATGGATTTCGATGTGGTTATCGCCAGCCCGGACGCCATGCGTGTCGTGGGTCAGCTGGGCCAGATACTGGGTCCCCGTGGACTGATGCCCAACCCCAAGGTGGGTACTGTGACGCCGGATGTCGCCGAAGCGCTCAAGAAGGCCAAGGGCGGTCAGGTGCGTTACCGCACGGACAAGAACGGAATTATTCATGCCTCCATCGGCAAAGTCGGTTTCGAGCCCGGCGCGCTGAAGGAAAATCTGGAAGCGCTGCTGGCAGACCTGAAAAAGGCCAAGCCAAGCGCAGCCAAAGGTGTGTATCTGAAGAAGATTAGTGTCTCCCCGACCATGGGTCCGGGGATCGTACTGGATCAGGGTTCTCTGAGCCTCTGATTCAATAGAGAATGTTGCGGCAGGAGAATACCTGTCGCACAAAAGGCTTTGGGGCAGCGATCAACAGATCGCCTGCCGTCAAAGACCGCAGGTGCCTCGCTGCCGGAAACGGCGGAAGGCTTAATCTACCTGCGCAGACGGGGCTCCGGAATCAGGGCGAATCCTGATAACGGGCACCGGAAATAGGTGGAGTGATTATTCACTCCTGGTGTAATCGAGAACGGGAAACCGTTCCTCATCGTTGTCGGGAGGTGACGACTTTGGCACTTAATCTTGAACAAAAGAAAGCCATCGTCGCCGAAGTTGCTGACGTAGCGAGCAGTGCGTATTCCGCTATCGCCGCCGAGTACCGTGGTCTGACCGTGGAAGATCTCACCCAACTGCGCAAAGATGCGCGCGGTTCCGGTGTCTATCTTCGCGTGGTCAAGAACACGCTGGCCAAGCGGGCTGTGGAAGATACGGATTTTGCCTGTATGCAGGAGGGCTTTGTAGGCCCTCTGCTGCTGGCTTTCTCTCAGGAGGATCCGGGCGCTGCCGCACGTGTGATCAATGATTTCGCCAAAGAGCACGACGAGCTGATCGTCAAGATGGTTTCCATAAACGGAAAACTGCTTGAACCTTCAGAAATCAGTGTTCTGGCGAAGATGCCTACTTATGACCAGGCAATCAGTATGCTGATGGGTACCATGCTGGCGCCTGTTCAGAAACTGGTTACAACGCTCAATGAAGTTCCGGGCAAACTGGTACGCACGGTAGCAGCAATTCGCGACGCTAAGGAGGCTGGCTGAAGCCGGTCCTCCAATCCCACTTTTAACTTGAAGATATGTAGGAGCCCTGAAAATGGCAGTTTCTAAAGACGATATCCTCGAAGCCATCGCAAACATGTCCGTCATGGACGTGGTTGAGCTGATCGAGGCAATGGAAGAAAAATTTGGTGTGACCGCAGCTGCAGCCGTAGCCGCTGCGCCTGCTGCCGGTGGTGACGCTGGTGGCGCCGGTGCTGAAGAGCAGACCGAATTTGATGTTGTACTGACCGGTTTTGGCGACAAGAAGGTTGGTGTAATCAAAGCCGTTCGCGGTATTACCGGTCTGGGCCTGAAAGAAGCCAAAGACGCGGTAGAAGGCACTCCTTCTGTACTGAAGGAAGGCGTAAGCAAGGAAGAAGCTGAAGAAGCGAAGAAAACGCTGGAAGAAGCTGGCGCATCTGTCGAGATCAAGTAAGACCGATCTTGGCTGGCGTTTACGCAAAGCCGGAAATGGCTGGCGGCTCCAATGCCGTCGGCCTTTTCCTGTTTGCGTAAGATTTTGCCCGCAAGGGCGGCCGGCGTGAAGCCGGTGGTAATGACTGGACTACACTGAGGGAAGGCAAGCATGGCCTATTCGTTTACTGAAAAAAAGCGCATCCGTAAGGATTTTGCGAAACGCGGCAGCGTTCTCGAAATACCCTTTCTCCTTGCGACGCAGATCGATTCCTATCGCAAGTTTCTGCAAGCGGACAAAAAGCCGGACGAGCGGGATGCGCACGGATTGCATGCGGCGTTCAGCTCGGTTTTTCCCATCGTCAGTCATAACGGCAGTGCGGCACTCGAGTATGTGAGCTACCGTCTTGGTGAGCCCATGTTCGACGTGCGTGAATGCCAGTTGCGTGGTGTGACCTATGCCGCACCCCTGCGTGTGCTTGTGCGTCTGGTCATCTACGATCGTGATGCTCCTGCCAATGTGAAGCGTATCAAGGACGTTAAGGAGCAGGAGATCTACATGGGCGAACTGCCGCTCATGACGGATACCGGCACTTTTGTCATCAACGGTACAGAGCGGGTCATCGTATCCCAGCTGCACCGTTCCCCCGGCGTGTTCTTCGATCACGACAAGGGCAAGACTCATTCATCCGGCAAGCTGTTGTTTTCCGCCCGGGTGATCCCCTACCGCGGTTCCTGGCTGGATTTCGAATTCGATCCCAAGGACGCGGTATTCGTGCGCATCGACCGCCGTCGCAAGATTCCGGCGACCGTACTGTTGCGCGCCCTGGGCTACAACACTCAGGAAATTCTCGATTATTTCTTCGATACAGATACCTTTACCCTGAAGGGTGACAAGATCCTGCTGGATCTCGTCCCGGCCCGTTTGCGGGGTGAAACCGCCGGCTTCGACATCAAGTCCGGCAGAAAGGTGATCGTCGAGGCGGGCAAACGCATTACCGCACGCCATATCCGCGCCATGGAAAAGGAAGGTGTCAGCCAGCTGGAAGTGCCTGCCGAGTATCTGGTAGGCAAGACGCTGGCTCGTGACATCGTGGATCCGGAAACTGGCGAACTGCTGGCGGCCGCGAATGACGAAATCACCGAGGAAATGGTGGCAGCGATCCAGGAAAAGGGTATCAAGGAACTCAAGACCCTGTTCACCAATGACCTGGATCATGGCCCCTATATTTCCGAGACCCTGCGCCTCGATCCCACCTCCACGCGCCTGGAAGCGCAGGTGGAAATCTACCGCATGATGCGTCCCGGCGAGCCGCCCACCAAAGAGGCTGCGCAGAACCTGTTCCATAACCTGTTCTTTACCGACGAGCGTTATGACCTGTCTGCAGTGGGCCGCATGAAGTTCAACCGCCGACTGGGCCGTGAAGAGACTGAAGGTCTGGGTATCCTGTATGACGGCAAGTATTTCAGTCAGCGTGACGATGCCATCTCCAAGGAGCTGTTTGCAGACAACGGGGACAAATCCGATATCGTCGATGTGCTCAAGACCCTGGTGGATATTCGCGACGGCAAGGGTACGACAGACGATATTGACCACCTCGGCAACCGCCGTGTGCGATGCGTGGGCGAAATGGCTGAGAACCAGTTCCGCGTGGGCTTGGTGCGGGTGGAGCGTGCGGTCAAGGAACGTCTGACCCTGGCCGAGTCCGAAGGCCTCATGCCCCAGGAAATGATCAATGCCAAGCCGGTATCAGCCGCCATCAAGGAATTCTTCGGCTCCAGCCAGCTGTCCCAGTTCATGGATCAGAACAACCCCCTGTCCGAGATCACCCACAAGCGCCGTGTGTCTGCGCTCGGCCCCGGTGGTCTGGCGCGTGAGCGTGCAGGATTCGAGGTGCGCGACGTGCACCCAACGCACTATGGCCGGGTGTGTCCCATCGAGACACCTGAAGGTCCCAACATCGGCCTGATCAATTCCCTGGCCGTGTACGCCAAGACCAACCGTTACGGTTTCCTGGAAACGCCATACCGTGTGGTGAAGGATGGCAAGGCCACGGACGAGATCCATTATCTGTCTGCCATCGAAGAGGGGCGTTTCGTTATCGCCCAGGCGAGTGCGGACCTGGACAAGAACGGCAAGCTGACCGAGGACCTGGTTTCCTGCCGCCATCAGAATGAATTCGCCCTGTTCACTCCGGACAAGGTGGAATACATGGATGTGTCGCCCAAGCAGATCGTCTCTGTGGCGGCGGCCCTGATTCCCTTCCTGGAGCATGACGATGCCAACCGCGCCCTCATGGGCTCCAACATGCAGCGTCAGGCGGTACCGACACTGCGCGCCGAGAAGCCCCTGGTAGGCACAGGTATCGAGCGCAACGTGGCTGTGGATTCCGGTGTGACCGTGGTCGCCAAGCGTGGTGGTGCCGTGGAATCCGTGGATGCCAGCCGTATCGTTGTACGGGTGAATGACGATGAAACCATCGCCGGTGAACCCGGTGTGGATATCTACAACCTGACCAAATACACCCGTTCCAACCAGAACACCTGCATCAACCAGCGTCCACTGGTGATGGTGGGCGATATGGTTGCCCGCGGCGATGTCATGGCCGACGGTCCTTCCACGGACATGGGCGAACTGGCCCTGGGGCAGAACCTGCGCGTGGCCTTCATGCTGTGGAACGGTTACAACTTCGAGGACTCCATTCTCATTTCCGAGAACGTGGTGAAGGAAGACCGTTTCACCACCATCCACATTGAGGAGTTGACCTGCCAGGCCCGGGATACCAAGCTGGGCTCGGAAGAGATCACTGGTGATATCCCCAACGTGGGTGAAGCAGCCCTGGCGAAGCTGGATCAGTCCGGTATCGTCTATGTGGGTGCTGAGGTTAAGGAAGGCGACATCCTGGTAGGCAAGGTCACGCCCAAGGGCGAGACGCAGCTTACCCCCGAGGAAAAACTCCTGCGTGCCATCTTCGGCGAGAAGGCTTCCGACGTGAAGGATACCTCTCTGCGGGTCAAGTCCGGTGTTTCCGGTACCGTCATTGACGTGCAGGTCTTCACCCGCGACGGCGTGGAGAAGGATGCCCGGGCCCTGGAGATCCAGGAAGCCGAGCTGGAGCGCATCCGCAAGGATATCGCCGACCAGCAGCGCATCATGGAAGAGGATACCTTTGCCCGGGTCGAGAAGATGCTCACCGGCAAGGTGGCTGACGGTGGACCCAACAAGCTCAAGGCGGGCGCCAAGATCACGAAAGCTTACTTGGCCGACCTGGAAAAGATCCAGTGGTTCGAGATCCGTCTGCGCAATGAAGAAGCGCAGCAGCAGCTCGAAGCCATCGGCAAGCAGGTGGAGGAGCAGCGTCAAAAGTTCCGGGACTACTACGAGGACAAGAAGCGCAAGCTGTCTACCGGTGACGACCTGGCGCCGGGCGTGCTGAAGATGGTCAAGGTCTACGTGGCCATCAAGCGTCGCATCCAGCCGGGTGACAAGATGGCGGGCCGTCACGGTAATAAGGGTGTCATCTCCCAGATCGTTCCCGTGGAAGACATGCCTTTCGATGAGAATGGCCGTCCCGTGGATATCGCTCTGAACCCTCTGGGTGTACCTTCGCGGATGAACATCGGTCAGATCCTGGAGACGCACCTGGGCTTTGCCGCCAAGGGAGTGGGCGAGCGCATCGGCGAGATGCTGGATGCACAGGCCAAGATCACGCAGTTGCGGAAGTATCTGAACGATGTGTACAACTTCAGCGGCAAGCAGGAAGATCTGAAGTCTTTCAGCGATGAAGAGATCATCGAGCTGGCAGGCAACCTGAGAAACGGTGTTCCCATGGCAACGCCGGTATTCGACGGCGCCACCGAGGAAGAGATCCGTCATCTGCTGAAGCTGGGTGGCCTGCCGGAAAGCGGTCAGTGCACGCTGTTTGACGGTCGCACCGGTGAGCAGTTCGAGCGTCCCGTCACCGTAGGCTACATGTACATGCTCAAGCTCAACCACTTGGTCGATGACAAGATGCATGCCCGCTCCACGGGTCCCTACAGTCTGGTTACCCAGCAGCCGCTGGGAGGCAAGGCGCAGTTCGGTGGCCAGCGCTTCGGTGAGATGGAAGTCTGGGCCCTGGAAGCCTATGGCGCGGCCTACACCCTGCAGGAGATGCTTACCGTCAAGTCTGATGACGTAAACGGGCGTACCCGCATGTACAAGAACATCGTGGACGGTAACCACCAGATGGAGGCCGGTATGCCCGAGTCCTTCAACGTACTGGTGAAAGAAGTGAAATCGCTGGGCATTAATATCGAGCTGGAGCAGGACTAGGGCGCATTGCGTTCTGAGTCGAGCAGCGATACAACGGAGATAGATTCGTGAAAGATCTTTTGAAGATTCTGAAGCAACAGGGGCAGAACGAAGAGTTCGATGCCATTCGTATTGGTCTGGCCTCACCGGACATGATCCGGTCCTGGTCCTTTGGCGAGGTGAAGAAGCCCGAGACCATCAACTACCGTACCTTCAAGCCTGAACGGGAAGGTCTGTTCTGCGCCAAGATATTCGGACCGGTCAACGACTATGAGTGCCTGTGTGGTAAGTACAAGCGCCTCAAGCACCGCGGCGTGGTCTGCGAGAAATGTGGTGTGGAAGTGACCCTGTCCAAGGTGCGCCGGGAGCGCATGGGCCACATTGAACTGGCCAGCCCGGTGGCCCATATCTGGTATCTCAAGTCCCTGCCTTCACGCATCGGCCTGTTGCTGGACATGACCCTGAAGAGCATCGAGCGCATCCTGTACTTCGAATCCTACGTGGTCATCGATCCCGGCATGACCATGCTCGAACGCGGCCAGCTCATGAACGATGAGCAATACCTCGAAGCCATCGAGGAGAACGGTGACGAGTTCGATGCCCGCATGGGTGCCGAGGCCGTCAACGAACTGCTCCTGTCTCTGGATATTCCCGCGGAAATCCTGCGCCTGCGCGAAGAGATCGGCGCCACCAATTCCGAGACCAAGATCAAGAAGATCGCCAAGCGTCTCAAGCTGCTCGAATCCCTGGAAGAATCCGGTAACCGTTCCGAGTGGATGATTCTCAAGGTGCTGCCGGTGCTGCCGCCGGAACTGCGTCCTCTGGTCCCTCTGGATGGCGGCCGCTTCGCCACTTCGGATCTGAACGACCTGTACCGCCGGGTGATCAACCGCAACAACCGCCTCAAGCGCCTGCTGGAACTCACCGCGCCGGATATCATCGTGCGCAACGAGAAGCGCATGCTGCAGGAAGCCGTGGATGCCCTGCTGGACAACGGCCGCCGTGGCCGCGCCATCACCGGCACCAACAAGCGGCCCCTGAAATCCCTGGCTGACATGATCAAGGGCAAGCAGGGCCGCTTCCGTCAGAACCTGCTGGGCAAGCGCGTGGACTACTCCGGCCGCTCCGTTATCGTGGTCGGCCCGACCCTGAAACTGCACCAGTGCGGCCTGCCCAAGCGCATGGCCCTGGAGCTGTTCAAGCCCTTTATCTTCGCCAAGCTGCAGTCCCGCGGACTGGCCACCACCATCAAGGCAGCCAAGAAGCTGGTTGATCGTGGCGCGGCGGAAGTCTGGGACATCCTGGAGAACGTCATCCGTGAACATCCGGTGATGCTCAACCGGGCGCCCACTCTGCACCGCCTGGGCATCCAGGCGTTCGAGCCCGTGCTCATCGAGGGCAAGGCCATTCAGCTGCATCCTCTGGTGTGTACCGCCTTCAACGCCGACTTCGACGGCGACCAGATGGCCGTGCACGTGCCGCTTTCCCTGGAAGCTCAGCTCGAAGCGCGCACCCTGATGATGGCGAGCAACAACATCCTGTCCGCTGCCAACGGTGAGCCCATCATCGTGCCCACCCAGGACGTGGTGCTGGGTCTGTACTACATGACCCGTGAGCGCATCAATGCCAAGGGAGAAGGCATGATGCTGGCCAATATTGCCGAAGCCTACCGTGTATACGATACAGGGCAGGCGGAGCTGCATGCCAAGGTCAAGGTGCGTATCGACGAAGAAGTGAAGCAGGAGGACGGCAGTTTCGCCGCCCAGTCGACGATTTATGATACGACAGTGGGTCGCGCCATTCTGTGGGACATCATCCCCAAGCGCCTGTCTTTCGAAGCGTTGGTGAATACCACGCTGAACAAGAAGGCTATCTCCCGCCTGGTCAACACCTGTTACCGGGAGCTGGGCCTCAAGGATACCGTGGTATTTGCTGACCAGCTCATGTACACGGGCTTCCGCTTTGCGGCCCGCTCCGGTGCGTCCGTCTGTGCGGATGACATGGTCGTGCCCGCAGAGAAGGAAGTGCTGCTGGCGGCTGCCGAGAAAGAGGTCAAGGAGATCGAGGACCAGTACGCTTCTGGTCTGGTGACCAATGGTGAGCGCTACAACAAGGTCATCGATATCTGGTCCCATGCCAATGACCAGGTGGCCAAGGCCATGATGGATCAGCTGGGCAAGGACATCGTCGTGGACAAGGACGGTAACGAGGTCGAGCAGCCGTCCTTCAACTCCATCTTCATGATGGCCGATTCCGGCGCCCGGGGTTCTGCGGCGCAGATTCGGCAGCTTGCCGGCATGCGGGGCCTGATGGCCAAGCCGGACGGCTCCATCATCGAGACCCCTATCACAGCAAACTTCCGTGAAGGCCTAGACGTACTGCAGTACTTCATCTCAACCCACGGTGCACGCAAGGGTCTGGCAGATACGGCGCTGAAAACAGCCAACTCCGGATACCTCACCCGCCGACTGGTGGATGTGGCCCAGGATCTGGTTATCACTTCTGAAGATTGTGGTACGGAAAACGGCTTGCTCATGCAGCCCATCATCGAAGGCGGCGATGTGGTGGAAGCACTGCGCGAGCGCATTCTGGGGCGGGTTACTGCCAAGGAAGTGTACCAGCCTGGCAGCGACGATGTGCTGATCGAGGCAGGCGTCCTGCTGGACGAAGCCATGGTGGACATGCTCGAAGAACACGGTGTGGACCAGGTCTATGTTCGCTCCGCAATCAGTTGTGAAGCCAAATACGGTATCTGTGGTGCCTGCTATGGTCGTGATCTCGGTCGCGGTCACGGTGTCAATATCGGTGAGGCGGTGGGCGTGGTTGCGGCCCAGTCCATCGGTGAGCCCGGCACCCAGCTGACCATGCGTACCTTCCACATCGGTGGCGCTGCTTCGCGGTCTGCTGCGGTCAGCAGTATCGAGGTCAAGAATACCGGTAGCGTGACACTGAGCAACATCAAGACGGTAGAGCGCGCTGATGGCAAGCTGGTGGCGGTTTCCCGCTCCGGTGAGATCATCGTGCACGATACTCGCGGCAGTGAGCGTGAGCGCTACAAGTTGCCCTATGGCGCAGAACTGCAGGTAAAAGATGGCGAAGAAGTCACCGCCGGTCAGCTGGTGGCGACCTGGGATCCGCATACGCACCCGGTTGTTACCGAAATGGCGGGCATCCTGCGTTTCGTCGATTTCGTGGATGGTGTCACTGTCCAGACCAAGACCGACGACGTGACCGGCCTGACCTCCCTGGAGGTCATGGATCCCAAACAGCGGCCCACCAGCGGCAAGGATCTGCGTCCCGTGATCAAATTGATCGACGCCAAGGGTAACGATGTCAATATCGCCGGCACGACACTGCCCGCCAACTATGTGCTCCCGGCGGGTGCTGTGGTCAGTGTGCAGGACGGTGCGGAAGTGGGTGTCGGTGATGTATTGGCAAGGATTCCCCAGGAGTCTTCCAAGACCCGTGATATCACCGGTGGTTTGCCCCGCGTTGCCGACCTGTTCGAAGCGCGCAAGCCCAAGGAGTCCGCGATACTGGCTGAAGCCAGCGGCACCATCGGTTTCGGCAAGGACACGAAGGGCAAGCAGCGTCTGGTGATCACCATGGCCGACGGCGAGCAGGTAGAGTCACTGATTCCCAAGTGGCGCCATGTGGATGTGTTCGAGGGTGAGCACGTCGAGAAGGGTGAGGTGATCGCCGAGGGTGAGCTCAATCCCCATGACATCCTGCGCCTGCGTGGCGTTACCGCTCTGGCCGAATACCTGGTGCAGGAAATTCAGGATGTTTACCGCCTCCAGGGTGTAGGCATCAATGACAAGCACATCGAGGTCATTATCCGCCAGATGCTGCGCAAGGTTGAAATCGTCGATGGTGGTGATACCAAGCTGTTGCGCGGGGAGCAGATCTCCCGATCCAGAGTGCTGGAAGAGAACGAGAAAGTGCTCAAGAAAGACGAAATGCCGGCAACCTGGGAGCCCCTGCTGTTGGGGATCACCAAGGCTTCTCTTGCGACTGAATCCTTCATTTCCGCAGCATCGTTCCAGGAGACCACTCGCGTGCTGACAGAAGCTTCGGTGCGTGGAGCAGAGGATCGCCTGCATGGCCTGAAGGAAAATGTCATCGTTGGACGACTGATACCCGCGGGTACCGGCCTGGCTTTCCATGAGGAGCGCAAGCGCCGTCGCAAGGAAGATATGCTGTCCGGTGAACAGGGCGTGGTAGAGATGGCCAGCGATGAAGTGGAAGCGGTCATCAAGGAAGCACTGAATACTTCTGAGGCGGAATCCTGATCGGCTTTCAGCCGCGTCGGAAGTGTTTCATTAGATTTTATTGAAACAAGGCTTGACACGAAGACCGCGCATCTCTAAAATGCGCGGTCTTCGCATGAGGCTGGAGTTGAACTCCGGTCTTGTTGAAAATTCCGCGGCCCAGGCCGCATGGCGAAAATAACCGATTCGACTGCATGATGCCGTCCACCGCTATATCGGACGGGGTGTCCTCTGCACGAATTTTTGGCGCTTCGGCAAGATGACCGAGGCGTCCGGAGACTGTATTTAATGGCTACAATCAATCAGTTGGTGCGCAAGCCCCGTAAACGGGCTGTGGAGAAGAGTAACGTGCCTGCGCTGGAGGCCTGTCCTCAGCGTCGTGGCGTCTGTACTCGCGTATATACCACCACCCCGAAAAAGCCGAACTCGGCTTTGCGGAAAGTTGCGCGTGTTCGTTTGACCAATGGATATGAAGTGACTTCCTACATCGGTGGTGAAGGTCACAACCTGCAGGAGCACTCCGTGGTGCTGATTCGCGGCGGTCGTGTAAAGGACTTGCCGGGTGTGCGCTATCACGTCGTTCGCGGTGCGCTGGATACCTCGGGCGTGGAATCTCGCCGTCAGGGCCGTTCCAAGTACGGTGCCAAGCGTCCAAAGAGCTGATAAAGCAGCGCTGATTGTTTTTAACCACAGGATCACAGAGTAGAGCGTCATGGCAAGAAGAAGAGTAGCGGCCCGCCGCGAGATATTACCGGACCCCAAGTTTGGAAGTCTGACCCTGGCCAAATTCATCAATATGGTGATGGTCGATGGAAAGAAGTCTGTTGCTGAACGCGTGCTGTACGGTGCGCTGGATCAGATTGCGCAGAAAAAGGATGGGGATCCTCTGGAGTCTCTCGAGCAGGCGCTGGAAAACGTGCGTCCCGTGGTGGAGGTCAAGTCCCGCCGCGTGGGTGGTGCCACTTACCAGGTGCCCGTGGAAGTGCGTCCCCTGCGTCGTAACGCGCTGGCTATGCGCTGGTTGATCGAGGCGGCACGCAAGCGCAGCGAGAAATCCATGGCGGACCGTCTTGCCGGCGAACTCATGGATGCTTCGGATTCCCGCGGTACTGCGGTGAAGAAGAAAGAAGACACCCATCGTATGGCAGAGGCCAACAAGGCCTTCTCCCATTACCGCTGGTAAGAATTTTCATACTTCCAGGCTCTTTTACAGTTTTATTTATTCAGGACGGACATAACCGTGGCACGCAGCACACCTATTAACAGATACCGCAATGTAGGCATTATGGCCCATATCGATGCGGGCAAGACCACCACGACTGAGCGCGTGCTGTATTACACAGGCGTTTCTCACAAGATTGGTGAAGTGCACGATGGCGCGGCTACCATGGACTGGATGGAGCAGGAGCAGGAGCGGGGCATTACCATCACCTCGGCTGCCACTACCTGTTTCTGGAAAGGGATGGCCGGCAACTATCCTGAGCACCGCATCAACATTATCGACACGCCGGGGCACGTGGATTTCACTATCGAAGTGGAACGTTCCCTGCGCGTACTCGATGGTGCCGTTTTCGTATTGTGTGCGGTAGGCGGTGTCGAGCCTCAGTCAGAGACTGTGTGGCGCCAGGCCAACCGTTACGAAGTGCCGCGCATGGCCTTTGTCAACAAGATGGATCGCATGGGTGCCAACTTCTTCCGTGTGGTTGAGCAGCTCAAGGAGCGTCTGGGCGCCAATGCTGTGCCCATTCAGGTGCCCATCGGCGCGGAAGAGGATTTTTCCGGCGTTATTGACTTGATCAAGATGAAGTCCATCGTCTGGAGTGACGAAAATATGGGTGTGGACTTCCATTACGAAGACATTCCGGCCGATATGCAGGACGTTGCCGAGGAATGGCGTGCGACCATGGTCGAGGCTGCAGCCGAAGCCAATGACGAGATGATGGAAAAGTATCTCGAGGGCGAAGAGCTGACCGAAGACGAAATCATGGAAGGCTTACGCATCCGCACCCTGAATCTGGAGATTACTCCGGTGACCCTGGGATCCGCCTTCAAGAACAAGGGCGTGCAGGCCATGCTCGACAAGATTATCGAGCTCATGCCTTCCCCTGTCGATGTGCCGCCTATCAAAGGTGAACTGGAAGACGGTACCGAGGCTGTGCGTCATGCTTCCGATGATGAACCCTTCTCTGCGCTGGCATTCAAGATTGCCACCGACCCTTTTGTGGGCACCTTGACCTTTTTCCGCGCCTATTCCGGTGTGGTGAATGCTGGCGACAGTGTCTACAACCCGGTGAAACGCAAGAAAGAGCGTATGGGCCGTATCCTGCAGATGCACGCCAACTCCCGTGAGGAGATCAAGGAGGTGCGTGCCGGTGATATTGCAGCAGCCGTTGGCCTGAAGGACGTCACCACGGGTGACACCCTGTGTGATCTGAAAGAGCAGATCGTTCTCGAGCGTATGGAATTCCCCGAGCCGGTCATCTCCGTAGCGGTGGAGCCCAAGACCAAGGCGGACCAGGAAAAGATGGGCATCGCCCTGCAGAAACTGGCCCAGGAAGATCCTTCTTTCCGCGTGCATACGGATGAAGAATCCGGTCAGACGATTATCTCAGGTATGGGTGAGCTGCACCTGGATATCATCGTCGATCGCATGAAGCGTGAGTTCAGTGTCGAGGCGAACGTGGGAGCTCCCCAGGTGGCCTATCGCGAAACCATTCGCAAGCCGGTTGAGGCTGAAGGCAAGTTTGTGCGTCAGTCCGGTGGTCGTGGTCAGTACGGCCATGTCTGGCTGAAGATCGAGCCGCTTACCGACAGCGAAGAGAACTACGAGTTCGTCAACAATATCGTCGGTGGTGTGGTTCCCCGTGAATACATCCCTGCTGTTGACAAAGGTATCCAGGAAGCCATGCAAAGTGGTGTTATCGCGGGCTATCCGGTCGTTGATATCAAGGCAACACTTTATGACGGTTCCTACCATGAGGTGGATTCCAACGAGCAGGCATTCAAGATCGCCGGTTCCATGGGCTTCAAGAACGGTGTTGCGGAAGCGGACCCCGTGCTGCTCGAGCCCATCATGAAGGTTGAGGTAGTCACCCCGGAAGAGTACATGGGCGACGTTATCGGCGACCTGAACAGCCGCCGCGGAATGGTCCAGGGCATGGAAGACAGTCCTGCGGGAAAGATCATCAAGGCGGAAGTGCCGCTTTCATCCATGTTCGGTTACGCAACGGACTTGCGCGGTGCGACACAGGGTCGCGCCAACTACAGCATGGAATTCTCCAAATACAATGAAGTGCCGCAGAGCATTGCGGACAGCATCGTAAACAAGTAATCCAGATTCGTTGAAAAGGTAAGCTACAGTGTCTAAAGAAAAATTTGAAAGAACCAAACCCCATGTAAACGTGGGCACTATTGGTCACGTAGACCACGGTAAAACCACGCTGACTGCGGCGATCACGACCGTACAGGCGGCGAAGTTTGGTGGTGAGA
>NZ_JBHNMF010000041.1:0-14544 GCF_048562965.1 Thiolapillus sp.
GTACGGGTTTAAAATGACCCGGCGTCATCTGACTATCCATAGTGACTACCCAAGCGATACAAAATATTGTATATTTCAGACATGACCGATCCCAAGCCCGTTGAGTTTCGGGGCAGTTCTCTTGATGACCTTCGTGCCTTTCCACTCCCGGCCAGGCGCGAGGCTGGCCATCAGCTCGATCAGGTTCAGAACGGCCAGGAGCCAGACAACTGGAAGCCAATGAAGACCGTTGGTCAAGGCACGAAGGAAATTCGGATTCGGGATGCAGTCGGGGCGTTCCGGGTCATCTACGTTGCCAAATTCGCTGATGCCGTCTATGTGCTTCACTGCTTCCAGAAGAAGACCGAGAAGACCAGCAAGCCCGATTTGGATTTGGCCTCGAAGCGTTACCGTGACTTATTGAAGGAGCTAGGTTAATGAGCAACCAACGATTCACCAGCGTCTGGGATGCCATTGAGGACACCCCGGAAGAAGCGGAAAACATGAAGCTGCGTTCCGCCCTGATGGCGGCGCTCAAGAATCACATTACCCACACTGGTATGAGCCAGGCGCAAGCCGCCAAGCTCTTCGGTGTGACCCAGCCGCGTGTCTCCGACCTGATGCGCGGCAAGATCAACTTATTCGGTCTTGATGCGCTGGTGAACATGTCGGCAGCGGCCGGCCTTCACATCGAAATGCGGATACGTGAAGTTGCGTGAACTTTTCGACAAAGGAAAATTCGTCGATGAACCGCGTTGTAGTCAGCTCATCAAGCTGCTGAGCCCTGGCTTCAGCAACTGTAGACCGTAACCAGGCAATGACGTTGGCCCCTGGAGGGGCCGGGCAAAGATCATCGAGTTGTTCGGCCAGTTTTTTCAAGATCCTCCATGGCGCTATATCCTGGCCGACCGGCGCTGCTGGGCATCCTGCTGCTGTGACCGTTTCAACGGCGCCTCTTTACGACGGCTCAGCACCTGACCGTCTCTACCCAGCGCGTAACGATAACCGTCCTTCTCTCCAGCATTCATGAAGCGTGCCTTGGCTCGCTCTTGATTATCGGGGCTGAGTGAGTCGAAGGTGAACGTGCGGGGCGCGGTATCGATCACCTGAGCCACTGACGTGGATACCTGGCGAACGACGCCCGCTTGCCCGAGTTCGCTACGGGTGGCCAGGTCGTTGAAGTCAGTATGCTGCTTCATCTTGTCTAGAGCGGCCAGTTGATCGGCACCGATCAGGGACAAACGAAGCGCTTCCTTTGCGGATGCCGATAGCGCCGGCTGGTCTTCAAGGGTCTTTGAGACACGCTGATGATCGCGGTAGCGCTTTGGCGTAATGGGATCGAGCGAAGCGGGATAGGCGGCTTCTCCAGGAGCGAATACCGGGAAGATGGCTTTGCCGCCTGCCGCTTTCGCTGCCTCCAGGGCTTTGACCCTGCCGGGATTGATGCCCTGGGTTACCTCCAGGTGCCGGTCATCGTCGCCGGCGATCACGACAGGCTTATCCGGAAACTTCCCGTGTAGCGCCCGGGCAACTGCGGGCAGGTTGCCAGAGTCGAAGGCGGCTATGGTACCGTGGCCTAACGCTTCGGCGAGTGTGGCGGCCGTGGCATAGCCTTCAGAAATGACGAGGGCGGGAGCGGCGGCAATCGCCTCGATGCCGCCAACGGCGTGAAAACAGCCCTCCTTGCGGCTGTCCTTGGCGAAACGCTTGGTACCGTCCTCCTGGATGTACTGCATAGTCCATTGCTTACCGTCGGCGTCGGTGGCGGGGATGTAGGTCTTTTGACCTTCCGCGTCTGTCATTGCGCCGGCGTGGGGTTGGATGCCCTTCGCCAGCATGTACGGGGTCGGTACTGACACCGGCACCAGGTTATCCATCTGAAGTGTCACACGCTGGGCAGTGGCCTCTTGCTGTCGGTCCCGCTCGGCCTGGCGGGCGGCCAGCTTAACCGCCGCTTCAGCTTGCAGCTTGGCCTTCTCCTGGGAATCGAGAGAATAGCCTTTCGATTTCCATTTCATATCGATGCCGGTACGGTTGTTCTTGATGTAGCCGGCAGGGTGGCCGTCCAGGTGGCCAACGTAGAAACCGGCCTGTTCGCCCTTCCTGTCGCCCTCGACGCCGATCCGGTGTTTCTGGCCGTCCATCATCGGATGATCGCCGGTCAGCACACAACCCAGAGAAGTCAGCGCCTCCGCGAACTCCTCTCTGGGTGTCATCGCAGGACTTTGTTGGTCCTGGACGTTTTCAGGCAGCCAGCGTTGCAGCTTATCCATGTCAGCACCTGGACCGGCGTACCAGCTCTTGGCCGCTTTGTCCCATTTCGCACCGGCCGCCTTGGCGGCCCCGCGCTCGCCATAGGGTACGGCGAGATACAAGCGCCGTTGAGCGGCGCTCTGGCTGGCCTGCTGAGTCCATTTCGAGAAGAGGTCGTTATTCACGCCTGGCGGGACATACCACGACTGCTTCTGACGATCCCAGCGGGCACCGAGTGACCTGGCCTCATCCTTCTCACGATAAGGCACATTGATATAGGTACGCACCGGCCC
This sequence comes from Thiolapillus sp., assembly GCF_048562965.1. NCBI lineage: Bacteria > Pseudomonadati > Pseudomonadota > Gammaproteobacteria > Chromatiales > Sedimenticolaceae > Thiolapillus > Thiolapillus sp. The sequence continues at coordinate 2,526 of NZ_JBHNMF010000041.1, forward strand.
TTGGGGCGCGGCAAGGTCAGCGGTGTTCTGTTGCTGCTCATGCGCCGCAATCGCACGCTGAAGTTCCCCGTCATTAAGCATCGCAGCCACCTCCGCTGCTTTGCGGGTCTCTTTTGCGGCAGAAAGGTCTTCATCGGTGCTGTTGGGATCGCGTTGGACACACGCCTCATTCAATCGGGCAAGCCGGGCGGTTTTTTCGTAAGGGTTCGTTTCGGCATGGGCATGGATGACGGCCAGCCGGTCAGCAAGGTTGTTCGCCAGAATAAGGTCATCAACTGTCGTTAAGTAGGTAGCGGCATCGGGTCCGGTATGCTTACGTGCGTACAGTTGGTAGGCGTCCGGGGTCTCTTCGACCAGGTTGGCCTCGCGCAGCGCCCCGTTTTCGCGGATTACGCCAGCGATATGTATTTGTCCGGTCCAGTTTTCAGGGAGCGCAAAGCCAAGCGAATTCTCGGACGCCAGGCGGAACGTCTCCCTATCGTTTTCATAGGAATCAGCGTCACCGTTCTTCAGGTTAAGAAAGGCCACCGATAGAACAGCGTCAGGCCGACGTGTTTCGATCAAATAATCGGCCGCCGCGTCGATCTTGGCATCCAGCGCCCCGATGTCCTGAGGCAGCCCGTGATTTGACCAAAAGGCATTTTCTGTATTGAGTGGCTGCATCCGATCGATGGTGTCAATAACACGGTCGATCTGTTCGAGGGATGCGGTTTGAAGCGCGTTATCCAGGGTTGCATTCTGGACGTGGTGAAGCGTCCACGCTTCGGCTCTCAATGTATCGGATTCGGTGGAGGGGATGTTATGCACGGAGGCCTCCTGCTGCTGATCGTGTTTCTGGACTTGCTTTTGCTCGAATGCGAGAACAAATTCATGCATTTTCTCCGCGTCGGCCGAGGCTCGGAAGATTTCCATCGGATCGTCTTCCAGGACCTTGATCCAAGACTGGACGTAGGCGGCGTGCTGGCCGGGATCATGGCCAATACGCAACGCTTCGCCAACGAGCATCGACGCGATCTCCGCCCGCAGCTCCTCCCTGGCGTATCCCTCGGAGCCGAAGGGGTGGGCCAGGTCGCGGTCCAGGCGCGAAGGGTGGCCCGTCCAGTGGCCAAGCTCATGAAGCGCTGTAGCGTAGTAGTTATCGGATGTGGGGAATTGCCCCTTATCCGGAAGGTGAATGCTGTCGGTAGCCGGACGGTAGAAGGCACGGTTGCCTTCGGCGTGCCGGATGGTAGCGCCAGACGCGCTAAGGATGTGTTCAGCACGCTCGTGGGCATCCCATTGAACAGGTTTGCGCGCAAGGGCCGGTAGCCCATCAATCTGCTCGCCATTGAATACGGTCGCAAAGAAAACGCGAGGACGCTCAAGCGCCACGGAGACCTTGACGGGATGCCCGTCGTTGTCGAGAACAGGCTTGCCGTTGTCATCGAGCTTCGTTTGTTGCTCCGTAAATTTCCAATACTGAACGGGCGTGCCTTTTTCCCCCTTACGGACCTGTGCGCCGGCAGCCGCCGCCTGCTTATAGGTCATCCACCTGGGATCGCCGCGACCTTGCGCAAGAAGAAAAATGGCGTTGATACCTTTGTAGCGTTTCCCGGTCGTCGGATTCATGGGCATAGAGCCTTCGCCGGGTATCCACGGCCGTTGCCATGGAGCGGTACCCTCCTTGAGCTGCTGAATCAGTCGCTCAGCAACGGATTCGTGGAAGGGCTTTTTCGATGGTTTCCTGGCAGCCATGACTTACGCCTCCGGAACAGTCGCGTCGATCAGATCGGCGCCGCTCTCTGAGGCGTCCTGCTCAGAAATGGCGTCCTCGACAAATGCGCCGGCGCGTTCCGCTTCTTCCGGATCGAATTCGGCCTGATAGCCTGGCGTCATGGCGTCGGTGAGTTTGGAAGAAATCGAGTCGTTCTTTCGATCTTCAGCGTTCATATGAACAGTCCCCTTTACTGAGTTTTTTGAACATTGCGGCCCTTGCTGTAATTGGGCCTTCCTTTAACGTCTGGATAGGTCTGTGCGCAGGTAGGGAAATTGCTGCATCCCCACCAGAATTGACCTTTCTTGCGGCTCGGCCGCCGGGAGAGGCCGGCACCGCAGGACATACATTTGTATTTGGTGGAAACCGGGGCCGCTTCTTTACCACCAGCAACGGCGACAGAACCATCATTGGCCTTGGCCACCTGGTCCCGAATAAATGCCTCCTGTTTAGCAATGAAGGCATCAAGCTCGGCTGTACCCTGTTCGACGCTCTTTAACATGCGTTCGTACAACGCGGTCAGTACCGGGCTTTTCACGACTTCAGGCAGCACGTCGATCATGCTGCGGCCCAGGATAGTGCTGATGATCTGCTTACCCTTGGTTTCCAGAAACTCACGGCGCTTCAATTCGGAAATGATCGAAGCGCGGGTTGCAGATGTGCCGATACCGTCACCGTCGCGCAGCATTTTCTTGTGCTCCGGCTCGGTGACGTACTTGTGGATGTTCTCCATTGCGCGGATCAGCGTGCCCTCGGTGAAACGTGAAGGGGCTTTCGTCTTGGCGTCCTTCCGAGTGGCCTGCTTGCAGGTCACATCATCGCCCTGGGCCATCGCTGGCAACGCCTGGTCGCCGCCTTCGTCCTGGTCCTTATCGCTGTCTTCGTCGTTGTCCTGGAACAGGTCACGCCAGCCGTTGAGCGTGACAACCTTGCCCCTCGCGGCGAAGGTTTCGCCGGCAACCTCGATGCCGACCGTGGTGCTCATGTACTCGTGCAGCGGGTAGAACTGCGCCAGGTAGGCCCTCACGATCAGGTCGTAAATCTTGCGTTCCATGTCACTGAGGCCCGCCGCGCTGCCTTTGTGCATGGTAGGGATGATTCCGTGGTGCGCGGTGATCTTCGAGTCGTTCCAGGTGCGTGACTTGATGCCGGTGTCTGCGCCGTCCACGATGCCGGCCAGCGCCGGGTTGACGTGTTTGATGGCATCGAGCACCTGCGGCGCGTCGGCGTGCTGCGACTCCGGCAGGTAGGCGCAGTCGGTACGCGGGTAGGAAGTCAGCTTGTGCGTCTCGTAGAGCGCCTGGCAGGTGTTCAGCACGTCCTCGGCGCTGTATCCGAACTTGCTGGAAGCAAGCGCGGTGATGTCCGACAGTGCGAAAGCCAGCGGTTGGTTTTTCTTCTTGGCTTCCTGCTTGTACTCGGCCACGTTGCCGGCCTGGCCGGTGACAGCGGCCACTAGGGCGTCCGCCACGGCCGTATCGACAAGGCGGCCTTCGGCATCGAGGCCGGCCTGATCTTCCTTCGCCTTCCAGGCTGCGGGAAAGCTGCCACCGGCGTGCGCGATTTCAGCGCGGATCGTGTGATAAGGAACCGGCTTGAATGCCTCGATTTCGCGGTCCCTGGCGACGACAAGAGCAAGCGTAGGGGTTTGCACCCGTCCCACGGTAAGCAATGCCCTGGAGCCGCCACGCTGCGCCCGTAGGGTGAAAGCACGACTGAGGTTCATGCCGATCAGCCAGTCGGCACGGCCACGGCCTCGGGCCGCGTCGGCCCAGCCGGCATACTCGCGATTGTCCTTGAGTGCGGATAACCCGCGACGAACGGTGACTGAATCCTGGGATGAGACCCAGAATCGACGAACCGGCTTGTTATTGCCAAAGTGCTCCAGCACCTCGTCAACCAACAGCTGACCCTCGCGGTCTGGATCGCCGGCATTGACAATTTCGTCCGCGCTCTTGATCAGCTTGCCGATCAGCGAAAGCTGTTTTTTCGCGGCCGGCTTCGGGCGCAGCATCCATGAATCGGGGATGATGGGGAGTTCATCGACACGCCATATCTTGCGGCCGGAGCCATTGACCGGAACGTCATCTGGGGTGTACTCGTCCGGACCGGCCTGTTCGAGCATGTGCCCGAAACACCAGGTGATCTTATCGTCACCGCATTGAATGTAACCGTCGCCCTTGCCGGTCGCGCCCAGCTCGCTGGCTATTGCTTTTGCGACAGACGGTTTTTCAGCAATAAAGAGTCGCATAGGGTCCCTCCTCTACCATGTGATAACGGGATGAATAACGGATTTGATGTGTCCGATGTCTACGGGGCCGAAGTAGCGGCCATCGAAGGACAGGCCGGTGACATCAGACATCAGTAGCAACTGTCGGTCAGCAAGGGCGTAGCCGGCGATTCGATAATGAGGCATCGGGCGGTTCGCGCCATCGGCCAGTAAGGGCCTGCTTAAAGGTACTTCGTGACCGTTCACGAGGACCCCCTGATCGGTCACAGAGACGACATCATTTTTAGCCGCTAAAACTTTCTTCATGATGTAGCCGTAATTGCCTGGGCAGTAGCCCGCACCGATATAGCCACGAGTGCGGGCCTCGGCGAATAGCGCGTTGTCCGGTGGGCAAAAGATCACATAAGCGCCGGTTTCCACCGGCTCGCCTGAAGTGATGTAGATGCCCCGGGGAATACTGACGGTGGTATTGATACGGATGCCTGTCGACCCGGCAATGCCGGCCAACACCAGGCAGACAGCGGCTGTCCAGGTCGCGTATTTGATAACGCGAGTCATAGGACGATCTCCGCGTGCTCAGGATCGTAACCCCTGACAAGTACATCCGTGACCTTCGGTGCGGGAATCGATGCGCGAGCCTGGAAAACGGGGTCATTGAAGTACAGGGGCTGGCGACCGTAGATTGCGGGGTAACCGGCGACATAGATAACCATGTCGCCCGGCGCTGTAATGAGGCCGTCGGCGTTCTTCAAGGGTCCAGGCATCCGCAGACATTCGTCTGGCGTGAGCAACGGCCGTTGGTGATCATCGAAGGTCGTGGAGACATTGCTGTGCATCATCGATATACGCCGGCCGCTGGTAGTGATGCGCTCTTTTAAGACCGTGGTTTGACCTGTGAGCCGGGAGAGGTGCTCGGCGGTTTCGATGCGGTTAGGCGGATAGGCGTTCTGGACGTGGCAGTTGGAGGTGACTGTCTCGTCAGGGCCGTAGCCCGTCTCGCGGGACTTGAGCTGGTTGAGGTCCTGGCAGATCAGGTAGAACCTGATACCGTAGCCGGCGAGGAACGCGAGGGATTCCTGAAGAACCTCAAGCTTACCGATGCTGGGAAACTCATCGAGCATGGCAAGCAGCCGGTGTTTGTAGTGCGCAACGGGGCGCCCATCTTCAAAGTCCATCCTGTCGGCAAGCAGCCGGATCATCATGTTCAGAAAAACCCTGACCAACGGGCGCAGCCTGGCCTTATCATTGGGCTGGGTAATGATATAAAGGCTTACCGGGTCATTGTTGTTCATCAGGTCTTTGATGTGGAACTGGCATTGGCTGATGTTCCGTGCAACAACGGGGTCACGGTAGAGCGAGAGATAGGATTTCGCCGTTGAGAGGACAGAGCCGGCCTCTTCTTCGGGGCGATCCAGCATGTCACGGGCAGCGGCCCCGATGACGGGATGAACCTCGCCATTGATATGCGAAAAGGTGATCATCTCCATCCAAAGTTCGGCAATATCGCGGTCGGGATCGGAGAGGATGGCATCGACCGCAGGCAGCGTAGCCGGGGTGCCTTCCTGCTGTGATTTGTAAAGCACATGAAGCATCACGCCAACGAGGAGCGCCCAGGCGGTCTTTTGCCAATGGGACTCCAGACCCTTTCCGTCAGGATCAACAATCACAGTGGCGAGGTTCTGCACGTCACCGACCTCGTACTCAGTACCGATCCGGATTTCCTCCAGGGGGTTCCACCGGATGCCGCCGTTCAGCGCGGCGGGCTCGAATCGAAGCACCCTGTTGCGAGCGTGTTTTTTGCGCCAGCCGGCCGTCAGCGCCCACAGCTCGCCCTTGAGGTCGGTGATGACACAGCTATGCGCCCACGACAGGAGGGTCGGGACAACCAGGCCAACGCCCTTGCCGCTGCGTGTCGGTGCATAGGTCAGGACATGCTCGGGCCCGCTATGGCGCAGGTAATGAAAAGTGCCATCCTTGTCTTCCCACCCCCCGACGCAGACTCCGGAGGACGATGAATCGTTGTGCTTTTCGGAACCAAAAAGGCTTTTGGAACGCGGCAACAGGCCTGCGTCCTGGATGTCTTTCTTATCGGCCCACCTGGCGGAACCGTGTGAATATCGATGGGGTTTCGATGAGTTCCGTGCAACGATCTTCATGACCGCGACGACGAGGAGACCTCCGGCAGTGACGAAGACCCCGATGCTGGCAGCCTGCATGATTTCGGTCGGGTACTGCCCCCACCAGCGGGCAGACCAGACGAAAATATCCCAGGGCGCATAGATGTGCATGAAATGACCGCCGAGAACGGGCGGGTAATTGAAGATATGAGCGAATGTCTGTGTCGCAGCCTGGAGGCCGGCCACAAAGGAGATGATGCCCAGCATCGGAATGAATTTATTTCGGGCTGCGGGCTTTCTCTCCCTGACCTGGGGGCCGACAGCAGCGTCGTGCTTTGATCTCATCGAAATCTACCTTTTGGTTTCCTTTTAACGAACCCTTTCCCGTCCACGGTGACGGGATCTCCGATCTTTGCCCTTTTTAGGCGTTTTGCTGTCGCACCCTCTATAGGCAGAACAAAAACCTGATCGTCACGTTTGAGCAGCGCGAGCACCTGGCCGTCAACGGTCCTGATACCAGCATGCGAAAACTCGCCGGGTTCTCCATTATATCGGAAATGCTTCGGTATATCGAATCCTTTAAGGCGCTTGGACTCGCGTTCCGATATGTAGGAGGCGACTGCGGCGCGATGCTCGGCAGTTACTCTTGCTCCTGGCCCAGAAACTCCCCGTCGCAGTGCAGTATCTGGTTTGGCTCCTGGCTGCTCCATACCACGAGGTACATCACACGGCAGTAACACGTCACCTCCTCCGGAGATGCGAACCACACCGAGGCCGGACAGCGTTCGCAAACGGTTTCGTCCCTGGGGCGGCGGGACTTGTCCAATGCGTCCAATGTCGGGCTTGGCGATGGTGGCCTGAACGCCTGCGCTGGCCCCTGCTCCGACGCCTGGTGAACCGCCGTTGGTGGTTCGCCAGGCTCCGGAAGAGCGCTTGTTGGAAGCGGCTCCTGGTCGAGAACGGCCAGCGCCGCATCGATCAGTTCGTCCTCGGACGGATCGTGATCGTTCTGATCGGTCATGTTGTTTCTCCTGGCAGCTGCTTAATAACGTTTGTCGCCGGCGCTCAAGGCCCGGATCGGAAAAGGTGATGGGAAGCTCAGCGGAAACAGCCGAAAGGATGGCCTGGGCCTTGAACGCTGCTGTACCTGTGACAGTGATGCGGTTGCCGTAGCGGGCCACAGCCATTCGTAATGCATCTTCTACCGCCTGGCCGGTCGCCTGGCGCACCTGAAGCTTTTCGCCGTCGTCACGAACCGCCGTCGCGCCGGCGCGGAAAATAATTGTGCCTTTCCTGGTGATGTTGTCGGTCACAGGCGTATGACCGGCAAGAACATCGCCTTCGCCCTTGATGGTGTCGCCCTTGAGGCCCTGGGCCGCTTCACGGGCGCGAAGCGCCACGAGCGCCTGACCATCGCCATTCAGGGCCTGTTGCTTCAGCCAGTCGACCCAGGTCTGGCGTTTATGGCGCTCGTAGAGAGCGGCGCGCTCTTTGCGGTACTGCCTGTTGATCGACTGGATTTCTGCACGAAGCGCTTTGTGCGCCTGGGCATACAACAGCTTCCTGGCGAAACGGGTACCCCCCATCAGTTTGATGGCGGAACGGCGGCGTTTGTTCGCGCGTTTGGCGGCCTCGATCTGCCTGTCTTTGCGCCCCCTCGCCTTCTCCCACGCCTCGCCTCTGGCGGCCGTCAGCATGCCTTGTTCTTCCTGATACCTGGCGTACAGCTCCACCGTGTTGACCCGCGAGCGCACCGGTCGCTTCCTGTATTCCCTGCGGGCCTTCACCCGCACAGCCTGCTCGGCGCTCGGCTCGAATGCGCCAAGCCGGGCTTCCAGCTTCGGCCCGGACAGGTCGCGGGCCACGGTGCTCGCCTTGACCATCGTGCCGTCGCCGGCCCCGATCACAAACCCGTTCGCGCGCTGCCGCAGTTCAAGGCCGTTTTCGCGCATGACCTGGTGCAGCTCTGACCAGGACTGCGCGCCTTTGATGTCGTCCAGACATTCGCGCCTGATCCAGCCAACGAGGCTTTCAATGCCGGTGTGTTGCTCCATGTCCGCCGCCCGACCTTCGGCAATCTTGCGCCTGCTCTGGTGGTTGTCTACTTCCAAGCCGTAGTCACGTTCCAACACTTGGCAAAGCTCACCCAGCGTCCGGTAGGACTGGAAAGGATCGTGCATCGTGTTACGGGTCGGGTGGATCTTGTTGATGGCGATATGGATGTGCAGATTGTCGGTGTCGTGGTGTACGGCACTGACGCGCTGATGATCGCCATACCCCAAGCCGGCGCAAATACGTTCTTCAATAGCCTTCAGAACATCGGCCGCTGGCTTTTCACCTGGTCGAAAGCTGACAAGGAGGTGGAAGGTCTTGTCGCCTTCGGCTCGGGTATTGAGCCGCTGCGTAGCCAGGACCTCGGCGATCACGGCGGGCATGCTATCGGCTTGGCAGTTCGTGGCCTGAACGATGCCAAGGCGTTCTGTCTTGTCCTGCTTATCGGAGATATAGCGCACCAGACCGGCAAAGTCGGATTTGCCGAGTGGCCGCATGGGGACGTGCCTGGCGATCATCGAACTGGCGACCCGGTTTTAGCCGCTAAAACTGTCATGGTCAGCTCGCGGCATTACGATGGAAAGCATGACCTTGCTCATTTCATCCTGGGTATCAAGGATTCGGTCGAGCACGGCGTGTATCGTGGATTCACCAAATTGAGCGGTTCGCTCATCATTGGTGAGCCAAAGCTTCAGAAGTCCGCCAAGGCGGCCCAGGTCGCCGTTGATGCGGGCCAGTTCCCGCACTTGCTCATAATCGACGATGCCGTTGATTTGATAACCCTGGCCTACTTCGCGCAGGTAGCGGGCGACGCTCATGCCGGCCTGCTTCGCCTGGCGTTCAATGACTTGCCGCTCCTCCTGGAGAACAGGGACACGCAAGTGGTGTCTTCTTTTCTCCTTGGCATCACCCATTGCCGACCTCCCCTACTGCGGAGGCAGTCTGTTCCCAGCGGCGTACCATGAATGCCTTTTGCGCAGGCAGAACAGCCCGCACCTGGACAAGGCCAGTGCGCTGGTACATGGGACTCAATACCTCATGGAGATGGCGCACGGCGAAGGTGGCGTGGCGCTCTACATCGTCCACGGCATAGTCATCGCTGAAAGATGGATCATGAAACATACACATCGCGTGGACAGCCCGGTTGACCTCAACTTGGGCGTTGACCATGGGTCCATCGTTCTCTTTTTCAGAGTTCAACCTCCTTTCAAAAGCCGGCGGTAGCCGGCCGGCCTCGCAGAGCAGGATGTCCGTTGAGCACCCCGGTGCGAATAAGGTACAGCGAAGATAGGTGATCGGCTTGCCAATTAGCTAACTTCGCCCATCCTGCCCGCCTTACGGCGTTCATTACACCACGAAAAGTGTACACCACAATATTCGATAAATCCGCTGTAACTGCGTATTTTTCGCGCAACAAGCACCACCGATATAGCGAAACACGCAAAAACCGGCCTATAATGAGCAATAGTGGCACCAGAGAAGCGCAGAAATAGCGCGGTAACAGCGATTTAATGGATTGCACTGTAGTGCCAAATTAGCGATATGAGGAATAGACTATGGATCGAACGATATGGCTAAAACGTACACTGAAGAGCTGGCCGAATGGGTGAAGAAGCGGAAGGAGAAAAGGCCAAGGCAGGACTTGGCCGCAGTCGCTTTCATGGCCGTCCGCGAGGATGTAAAGGCGGCCATCGAGGCAGGCTACGCCCAGAAAACGATCTGGGCGCATTTGCACGAGATCGGGAAGATCCCCTATCGGTACGAAACCTTCCTGAAGCATGTGCGTAAGCACATAAAGGAGGCGAAAAGAGAGGAAGGGCCAGAATCGGCCAAGGTGACACCAGACAACCCAACGAAGGCCGCAGTCGGCCGGGAAAAGGACACGAAGCCAACCAAGAAGGAGGGCTTCACATTTGATGCAACACCCAAGAAAGAGGACTTAATCTGATGGCGAAGGTACACATAATTCTGCAAGGAAAAGGCGGCGTAGGGAAATCAGCTATCGCGGCCATCGTTGCACAATACAAGAAGAGCATCGGGCAGGAGCCCGTCTGCATCGACACCGATCCGGTGAACGCAACGTTCGAGGGGTACAAGGCCCTCGATGTACGCCGGCTGAACATCATGGAGGGCGACGAGATAAACACCAGGAACTTTGATGCCCTGGTCGAGATCATCGCCACGGCTGAGAGCGACGTGATCATCGATAACGGCGCCAGCTCGTTCGTTCCCCTCTCACACTATCTGATCTCGAACCAGGTGCCGGCGCTGCTCCAGGAGATGGGGCACGAGCTGGTGGTTCATACGGTCATCACGGGTGGCCAGGCGCTGCTGGATACAGTCAGTGGCTTCGCGCAGCTCGCCAGCCAGTTTCCGGATGAATCGATCTTCGTGGTTTGGCTCAACCCCTATTGGGGGCCGATAGAACACGAAGGGAAGCGATTCGAGCAGATGAAGGCGTACACGAGCAACAAGGATCGCGTGACGGCCATTGTGACGATACCAGACCTCAAGGAGGAGACTTACGGGCGGGACTTCGCCGAAATGCTCCAGGATCGCCAGACGTTTGAAGAGACCCTGGAGGATAAGACCAAAACGATCATGACCCGGCAGCGCCTCAAGTTGGTGAAGTCGCAATTGTTCGACGCGCTGGAAAATGCAGCGGTGATGTAATGACCGACAAGATTGAGGAGACGATAAAGGAGATCGCGGCAAAACACGGCATAGCCGTGAGCCGCGACGATCCGATCCTGATCCTTCAGACGATCAATGACCGTCTGATGAAGGACAGTGCGCAGGCGCAGGAAGAGTTGATCGATCGCTTCAAGGAGGAGCTGGAGGCGCTTGCGCATCGGTGGAGCGAGGACGCGAAGGCCCGTGCGGAAAGAGTGTTGAATGTAGCCCTGGCGGCCAGCAAGAACGCCATGGTCAAGGGCATGGAAGATGGTGCCCAGGCAGCGGCCGAACAGGTGCGGGTGGGGGTTGAGCCGGTAATTAGGCGCATGGAGAAACAATCCAGGCAGGTAGCCGCAATGAATATCGCGGCTGCGGTCACGGCGCTGATCGCGGCCGGCTTGGCCTTGCTGTCGTCTATTTAGGACGTGAGAGGCCCTGAGACAGGCTCTGTCCTCGTGATTGAGCCTGTTTCTGCTCCTGGGTCTGTTTTTTCACGAACGCCTCATGCTGGCGCACCGCAAGGCGCATGGCATCCCAATCGGAAGCGAGTTCCGGGTTCTCAGCCCGCATTTTTCGAGTAGCCAATTCTTCGACCTTTGGGGAGTGAAGGCCCATACCGTCCTTGATTTCACGCACTGCATCCAGGCGATGATGCAGCACCTGAAGCCGCGCTCGGCATTGGGCCTGCCGGGTCTGCCAGGCGCGCTTGGTGGAGGGAAGGGAAAGAAAGCCTGGGGAGCGTAATCGCATCTGCTGCAAGCGGGCCTGCTGGCGATCCACAAGGGCTTCCAATCGGACCTCAATGCGCTCAACCTGATCATGCTTGGATTGCACATAGGCGACGAGGGTTTCCTGGTAGGTCTGCTCGATGGGCGCAGAATCCAGCAAGGAGTGTTGCTGCTGCTCAAGGGATTCCGCCGCCTCAAGCAGAGAGTTGGCAGCCTGATCTACAGTGCCGCCGCCTTGCCCTGCCTGCGGGCCTCGCGCCGGCGCTTGAGTTCGGATCGAGCCCAGGCGCTGGATTCCTTCATGTCTTGCAATAGCGATTCGCTTTCTGATTGCGTCAACAGACGCGGCAGATCGGAGGTGTCCCGCTTCGCCTTGTGTGAGGTTGTTGATGCCATATCCAAAGGTCTCCTGCCAGTATTGATTCATAGCTTGGCCATGCTTTTCAGTAATGGCCGATAACAT
>NZ_JBHNMF010000042.1:0-14306 GCF_048562965.1 Thiolapillus sp.
GGTGACCAGGACGGCTGGGGCACCAATGGGTTGTCAAAGGCCGAGTCGATTTTGGGGACTGGGATGTCCCAAAATCTATCACGAGGCCGAAGACACGCTTGTTCCGACTCCACCTGCTGACGGCTGTGCAGAAAGCGGTTGTCGAAGCGTTTGCGTTTGGGGCGCCTCTTCACGGCCCTCTGGCGCTTCCAGGCCTTGTAGTTTCCATCCACCCACATGGAAATGCAGACACTGTCCCGGGCCACGCGATGAAATTCCTTCAGGATGCGTAACCTGTCTTCCGACTCACCGATATGATGCAGCAGTCTCATGCAGAAGATATTCTCGACGGCATTGTCCGGCAGCTGAATATCGAAAGCCGAACTCTGGAATACCCTGAAACGCTGCACGATTTCCTGCGGTCTTTCCTCTTGCGCAACAACCAGCATGGCTTCGCTGTAGTCCGCCGCCAGCAGTTCCCTGTCCGGATCCCGTGCCAGCAGTTCCCAGAAACGCCCGGTGCCGCAGGGAAGATCCAGCACCGACCGCGGATTTCCCGCCAGTTTCAGCGCCCTGCCTGCCATCTGCTGTTCCCAGCGATTGGAAATACGCCGCCCGAGAGAACCTTTCTGGTGCTTGCGATAGTACTCCCGCGCCCGTTCCAGGGAATATTTGCCGGAGAAATCCAGCTCACCTTCCTCTACGGCCGGTCGCATGCGTTCATTTTTCTTCACATTTATCCTGCTTTTCGTTCAATACGATCTGGTTGTTGTACAAATGGGCATATTCACCATCACGCTGTATGAGTTCAGCGTGGGAACCCGACTCCACCACTTTTCCCTGGCGCACCACCAGAATCCGGTCCGCATTCTCGATGGTGGACAGGCGGTGAGCGATGATCAGCGTGGTGCGGTTGGCCGTCAGGTTCTGCAGGGCCGCCTGCACATGGCGCTCGGAAACCGTATCCAGCGCGGATGTCGCCTCATCCAAAATCAGGATGGGCGCGTCCTTGAGCAGGGCGCGGGCAATGGCAATACGCTGACGCTGTCCACCCGAAAGGCGTACACCATCCTCTCCAACTATAGTATCAAAACCCTCCGGCAACTCCTCGATGAATTCCAGGGCGTGCGCCGCCCGCGCGGCAGCTTCCAGCGCCCCGGCAGCCGGTGGACGGGATGAACCGTAGGCGATGTTGGCGGCCACGGTATCGTTGAACAGCACCGACTCCTGCCCCACATAAGCCACATGCTCCCTGAGACCGGCCAGTGAAATCTCGCCCAGTGGAATATCATCCAGCAGAATCTGTCCTTCGGTGGGTTCGTAAAAGCGGGGAATCAGGGCGGCGATAGTGGTCTTGCCGCTGCCGGAAGGGCCAACCAGCGCAATGCTTTGCCCCGGTTCCATCTGAAAGCTGATGCCGTGCAGCGCATCAGTCTCGGCCTGGGAATAGCGGAATTTTACATTCTCGAAACGGATGCTGCCATTGATGCTTTCGACCTTGCGGTCGCCGCTGTCATTCTCCGGAGGTTCATCAATCAGCATGAACACCGACTCTGCACCGGCCAAACCGGTCTGCAGTGGCTGGTTGATGGCTGTCAGGCGCTTGATCGGCGGAAAAAGCAGGCCCAGGGCGGAAAAAAACGAAGTGAACTCACCCACCGTCATGGGCTCGCCGCCGAGCTGAGCGGTGCCCAGGTAGATGAGGAGTGCAATCATCAGCGCACCGATGAACTCCACGATGGGCGCGCTGGTGGCATCCGCCACCTTGAGCTTGAAGCGGTAACGGCGCACCCAGTTGGCCAGCTTGCCGAAACGTTTGCGCTCGTAGGCCTGCCCGCCGTAAACCTTGACGATCCTGTTGCCACGGGTGGCTTCCTCCAGCGCATGGGTCATCTCCCCCATGGTCTCCTGAAGGTTGCGGCTGGAATGGCGCATGCGACCGGACACATAACGCACGAAATACAGCATCACCGGCAACAGAATGGAAACCACCAGGGTAAACTTCCAGTTGGTATAGAGCATGAAACCCAGCAGTCCAATGACGGACAGCCCGTCCCGCAGCAGTATCACCAGCACCTTGGTGGCGGCGGTGGTCACCTGGGTGACGTCATAGGTCACCTTGGCGATCAGGTTACCCGTGACATGGGCATCGAAATAGGCAACCGGCAGGGTAAGGATGCGTTCGAACATCTCCCGCCGCAGGTCGAGAACCACCTTGCCCGCCACCCACTGAAAGGCCACCCGGCTGACGAAGGCCAGAATACCGCGCACGATATAGAGCACCAGCAGGGCGACCGGCATCCAGAACATATAGAATTCATCGCGCTGGACGAAGGCCCTGTCCATCAGCGGCTCCATCAGATAGGGGATGGCCGGTTCCGTGGAGGCCAGCAGCACGGTAAACAGCACTGCCAGCGCAAAGGCGTGCCAATAGGGCCGCACGTGCTGCAGCAGCCGCAGGTACAGCTCTTTGCTCTCCGCGAAGGCGGTCTGATGGGGTTCTTTTCGGCTCATTCAGTCAACCGGATAAAGGCGGGGATCACTACGCTGCGGGCGGGTCCGGAACCGGCGGTGAATCCACATGTATTGTTCGGGTGTTTCGCGCACCCACCTCTCGACCAGATCATTGACACGCTGTGTATCGGCTACCAGATCACCACTGGGGAAATCATCCCACGCGGGTTCGAGGAAAATATCGTGTCCCTGTCCGTCCTCACGCCTGATGGCCCTGAAAGGCACGACTACAGCGCCGCTGAGCTTTGCCAGCCGGGCCGTTGCCGGATTGGTCGAAGCCGGAATGCCAAAGAAATCAGCAAATACCGACTCTTTCCGGCCCGCGTTCTGATCCACAGCATACCATATGGCCTTACCCTGTTTAAGGGCGCGGATCACAGCGCGAACATTGTGCCGGGTGATAATCTGCGGCAGCCACTGCAGGCGCGCCCTGCTGATCATTCTGTCGATGACCGGGTTGTTGCTGGGCCGGTACATGGCGACGAAAGGCTGCTCATTCACTAGCAGGCGCCCGCCAAATTCCGGGCTGTTGAGGTGAGCTGACAGCAGCAGCACCCCTTTCCCCCTGTCCATTGCCGCCTGAAGATTCTCCAGACCATGAATATGCGCCAGCCTTGACATGCGCGAGGTCGGCGCCCACCAGGCAAGCGGCGCTTCGAGCAGGGTCTTTC
This sequence comes from Thiolapillus sp., assembly GCF_048562965.1. NCBI lineage: Bacteria > Pseudomonadati > Pseudomonadota > Gammaproteobacteria > Chromatiales > Sedimenticolaceae > Thiolapillus > Thiolapillus sp. The sequence goes on from NZ_JBHNMF010000042.1 coordinate 3,165, forward strand.
CCAGGCTGTCGAAACTGTCCTTGAGCAACTGCTTGCGCCACCCGGGACTGCGGTCAGGAAAGCACAGATCGATGTTGGTCCGGGCAATAATCTTGCGCTTGGGCATGACGATCGCGTACAGGCGTCCTACAAACGGCCCCATCCACTGAATCATGCCATAGGGCAGCAGCGCCATCAGGCGTAAAGAAGCCACACCCACCCACGTCAGCCAGAAGCGCGGGTGATAGAGAGGCAGGCCTTTTAGCTTGTTCGCCACAATCAGTCAGCGCTTGTCGAAAAGGTCTTCCATACACAGGGCCAGCCCCTGCCGCCAATGGGGCAGGCGTACACCAAAGGCTTCCCACAGGCTGTCATTGCTCAGCACGGAGTAGGCCGGCCTGGCGGCAGGGGTCGGATACTGTTCAGTGGAAATGGCATTGATGACACAGGTTTCATCCGACTGTTCGAGAATGGCCTGAGCGAACTCGTGCCAGCTGGCCTCGCCTGCGGCGGTGAGATGGAATATCTCACCATCATGCATACCGAAGCTGAACCTGCCTTCAGGGGTCCGGCACTGGGCCAGCACCTGAGCGGCTGCCTCGGCGAGCAGGCGCGACCAGGTGGGGGCGCCAAACTGGTCGGCAACCACACCCAGCTGATCCTTCTCGGCAAAAAGCCGCAACATGGTCAGCAGGAAGTTTCTGCCCTTGGCGCCATAGACCCAGGCGGTGCGCAATATCAGGCTTTGCGCCCGGGAAGCAAGCAGCGCCTGCTCTCCTACCAGTTTCGATCTGCCGTAAACGCTTTGCGGGTCAGGGGGGTCGTTTTCCTTCCAGGGCCTGTTCCCGTTACCGGAAAACACATAGTCGGTGGAAAAATGCAGCACGGGAATATCCAGCTCGGCCCCCAGTCTGCCCATCTGCCCCACCGCTTCGGCATTGATCTGAAAGGCCAGAGACTCTTCCGATTCGGCCTTGTCCACCGCCGTATAGGCAGTCGCATTCACCATCAGCACAGGCCTGATTTCATGAACCAGTTCATCCAGGGCTTCGCTATCGGTCAGATCGACATACCTGTCCGCACCATCCACACCGGCGGTAACCACATCTCCCAGCGGGGCCAGCGCGCGGCGCAGCTCCCAGCCCAGCTGGCCGCTGTGGCCGAACAGCAGAATGGTGTTGCTACTGGCAGTCATGGCAGGTATCCGGCAGGCGTTCCGCGGCAATCTCGCGGAGCATCGGTGCATCAGCGTCCTTGCCGGACAGGCTGGGCTGCCCCACAATGGGCCAGTCGATACCGATATCCTCGTCGTCCCAGCGGATACTCAACTCGTTTTCCGGATGATAGAAGTCGGTACATTTGTAACTGAATATGGCCTGGTTGCTGGTCACCACGTAGCCGTGGGCAAAACCCGGCGGCACCCACAGCTGACGCCGCGTATCACCGGAAAGTATCACCCCCACCCACTGTCCGAAATGGGGGGATCCCCGGCGCGCATCCACCGCCACGTCGTACACTTCCCCCAGGATCACCTGTACCAGCTTTCCCTGCGCATGAGGGTGTTGCAGATGCAGGCCACGCAGGATGCCGTGACTGGACAGGGCCATGTTGTCCTGCACAAAGGGGCCGGGAATGCCCGCCTCGGCATAGCGCTGTTCCTGCCAGGTCTCCATGAACCAGCCACGCTGATCGCCATGCACATCCGGATCGATGATCAGCACGCCGGGAATGTCGGTTTCGGTTATTTTCATCGGATCATCTCCTGTGCGATATCCCGCAGATACCGGCCATAGCCGGTCTTGCCCAGTTCATCGGCCAGTCCCACCAGCTGTTCATCGTCTATCCAGCCCATGCGCCAGGCCACTTCCTCGGGACAGCAGACCTTCAGACCCTGGCGGGTTTCCAGCGTCTGGATGAACTGAGAAGCATCCAGCAGGGAATCATGGGTTCCCGTATCCAGCCAGGCCATGCCCCGGCCCAGCACTTCCACATCCAGCTGCCCCTGCGACAGGTAGCGTTTGTTCACATCCGTGATCTCCAGCTCACCCCGGGGCGAAGGCCTGATGCTCCTGGCGATATCGACCACCTGGCTGTCATAGAAATACAGCCCGGTAACGGCATAACGGGATTTGGGCCGGGGTGGCTTTTCCTCCAGGCTGATGGCGTGAAAGTTTTCATCGAACTCCACCACGCCATAACGCTCGGGATCATGCACCGGATAGGCGAACACCGTGGCGCCTTCCTTCCGGCCCGCGGAGCGGCTCAGCAGGCAGCCAAACTCATGGCCATAGAAGATATTGTCACCCAGCACCAGCGCGCAGTCGTCTCCAGCAATGAAATCCGCACCGATGATGAACGCCTGGGCCAGCCCTTCGGGTTTGGGTTGCTCGGCGTATGCCAGGGACATGCCCCAGCGGCTGCCATCGCCCAGCAGCTGTTTGAACAGCGGCAGATCATGAGGCGTGGAAATGATCAGCACTTCCCGGATGCCCGCCAGCATCAGCGTGCTCAGGGGATAGTAGATCATGGGTTTGTCGTATACGGGCAGCAACTGCTTGGAGATACTGCGGGTCACCGGGTGCAATCGGGTGCCGGAACCTCCGGCGAGGACGATACCTTTCATTCGATCACCCCCAGACGCTCGCCGCGGTAGCTGCCATCCAGCACGCGCTGACACCAGCTGTCATTCTCCAGATACCAGTCCACGGTTTTCACCATGCCGGTCTCGAAAGTCTCCTCGGGCACCCAGCCCAGTTCCCGCTCGATCTTATCCGCGTCGATGGCATAACGCTGGTCATGGCCGGGACGGTCCGCCACATGGGTAATCAGCTCTTCATAACGGCTGATACCCTGCGGGTGCTCCGGGCGTTTCTCGTCGAGGATCCCGCACAGCGTCTTGACCACTTCCAGGTTGGTCTTTTCGTTGTGGCCGCCAATGTTGTAGGTCTCGCCAATGCGTCCCTGCTCCAGCACCCGCAACAGGGCGCGGGCATGATCATCCACGTACAGCCAGTCGCGAATCTGCTCACCCCTGCCGTAGATGGGCAGGGACTTGCCGGCAAGGGCATTGAGAATGATCAGGGGCACCAGCTTCTCGGGGAACTGGTAAGGCCCGTAATTGTTGGAGCAGTTGGTGATGAGCACCGGCAGGCCGTAGGTTTCATGCCAGGCACGCACCATGTGATCCGACGATGCCTTGCTCGCCGAATAAGGCGAATTGGGCTGGTAGGGCGAAGATTCGGTAAACATCCCTTCGGGTCCCAGGCTGCCATAGACCTCGTCCGTGGAAATATGGTGAAAGCGGAATTGCTGTTTTTCCCCTTCAGCCAGGTCGTTCCAGTAGGCGCGTGCCGCTTCCAGCAGCACCGTGGTGCCCGTGACATTGGTCTCGATGAAATCCGCCGGACCGTCGATGGAGCGGTCCACATGGGACTCTGCCGCCAGGTGCATGATTGCCGAGGGCTGATGCTCACGGAACACCCGCCGTACTTCCGCCCCGTCACAGATATCCACTTTTTCAAAAACATAGCGTTCATCGCCTGACACGGGTTCCAGGGACTCCAGGTTGCCGGCATAGGTGAGCTTATCCAGGTTCACCACTCGATAGCCGGTATTTTCGATCAGGTGGCGGATCAGCGCCGAACCGATAAAGCCCGCACCACCGGTGATGAGCAGGGTTTTACTATTCATTCTTTGTTTCCCCTTTGGTAACCAGTATGTCTTCCATGATCAGATATTCCAGATCCGAGCCATAGAACATGTTCAGGGCATCTTCCGGCGAGCAGACCATGGGTTCGCCGCGCCGGTTGAGAGAGGTATTGAGAATCACGCCGTTGCCGGTATGCTTCTCCAGCGCCTCGATGAGCGCATAGTAACGGGGGTTGGTGTCCCGGGTCACCACCTGGGCGCGGGCGGTGCCATCCTCGTGCACCACTTCCGGCACCCGCTCCTTCCAGCTCTCTCCCACGTCGAAGGTGATAGTCATATAAGGCGCGGGGTGATCCGTCTGCAGCATGTCAGGCGCCACCCGGTCGAGGATGCTGGGACAGAAGGGCCGCCAGCGCTCCCGGTACTTGATCTGCTCGTTGATGCGGTCGGCGATGCCCGGCACGTTGGGGGCGCCGAGAATGGAGCGGTTGCCCAGGGCGCGCGGACCGAATTCCATGCGCCCCTGGAACCAGGCCACAGGATTGCCGTCCGCCAGCAGTTTCGCCGCCTTTTGCGGAACGTCACCCATCTTTTCCCATGCAGGCTTCTGCGGGTGGCTTTCGACTGCTGCGATACACTGTTCATTAGTATAGGACGGCCCAAGATAGGCATGGCGCATGGGCTGCACCTTGTCACCCAACCGGTTGGCGATATAAGACGCGGCACCGATGGCCGTACCCGCGTCCGAAGCCGCCGGCTGCACGAACAGCTCTTGCACATCATCCCGGGCCAGGATGCGCTGGTTCAACTTGACGTTGAGAGCCACGCCGCCGGCAAAGGCCAGCTTGCCGGTTTCCTTCAGGATGTCTCCCAGGTAATGATCCACCAGCCCCAGGGAGACCTTTTCCAGCAGGTCCTGCATGCTGGCCGCGTAGTCCACGTAGGGGTCGTCGATCTCATCCCCTTCCCGGGGCGGCCCCAGCCAGTCCACCAGTTTCGGACTGAAGTACATGCCCTTGCCGCTCCTGTCCTTCCAGCGGCGCAGGCCGATGACGTTTACCAGTCGGGTGTTTACGCGAAAATCCCTGTCGCTGTAGTCGATGAGGCGGGAAAAATCGAAACGGCTGGGATCGCCATAAGGCGCCATGCCCATGACCTTGAACTCGCCATCCAGCATCTCGAAGCCCAGATACTCGGTCATGGCGCCGTACACGCCCCCCAGGGAATCCGGGTCGTAGAATTCCTTGATCTTGTGGATGCGCCCGTTCTCGCCGTAGCCAAAGAAGGTGGTTGCGTACTCGCCCTTGCCGTCGATACCCAGGATGGCGGTCTTCTCCTGGAACCCGCTCAGATGATAGGCGCTGCTGGCGTGGGCAAGATGATGCTCCACCATTTCCAGGCGGGCATTGGTGATGCCAAGATCCGCCACCAGCTTTTCCAGCAGGGAACGGTTGCGATGATAGCGGCGGTTGCCGTGCAGCAGGGCGGTCAGGGCGCGATCGGGCGCATACCAGTGACGCGCGGCGTAATGCCAGCGGGCCGGACTGCTCAGGGGAATCTTCGCATAGGGAAAGGCCACCACGTCCACCTGCCCAGGTTCGATCCCCGCCGCTTCCAGACAGTAACGGGTCGCCTCATAAGGAAACCGCCCCTTGGCATGCTTGTCGCGGATGAAACGTTCCTCCTCCGCGGCGGCTACCAGTTCGCCATCGACGAACAACGCCGCCGACGGATCATGGCTCACCGCCCCCGCTACACCCAGTACAATCATCGGTTCTGTGCCACCGGCACCCTTGTGACCTGAAACATGGCGTTATTCTACCCGAATCCCTGCCCGAGCAACCTTGCAAATCGCTCACGCAGCCCGGCATCCGGCCAGTTTTTCAGGAAGCGGCGGCGATCCTTGGCGACCCTCGCCCGAAGCACGGGGCGGGTCAGGGGCCGGAACATGGAATCGAGATCGATAACCTCGACGCTTTCGCCGGTCATCATGAAATTGGTGGCCTTCATGTCCCCGTGCACCAGTCCATTCTCACCAAATGCCCGCACCACTGAAGCCAGGCGCTCCAGCGTGGGTTCATCGGAATGATCGGGAATGTAGCTTTTTGCCCCGATACCCCGGGCCTTTGCCGTGATCAGCCAGGCGCGCTGGCGCAAGCCAAAACGGCGCTCCTCGATCATGGCCAGGGGCTCCGGCGTGGGGATATGGTAGGCACGCAGACGATGGGCATTCTCCCAGGATTTGGAGGCGCGGCTGCGCGTGAAAATCCGTCGCAGCGCGTGCAAGGGGGTTTTCAGATTGTAGCGCTTGACGACCACATCCCGGCCACCGATGGAGGTGGCCCAGACTGTCTGGGAGTTACCCGGCTTGAGAATGGTCTCCTCCACTCGGGGGGCCAGGCCGGTGGAACGGATCCAGCCATCCAGTTCGACCGGTGAAAAATCCCGCCGCTGGCAGATACGCAGCCCGCCATTTCTCCGCAGCATGAATTCACTGCAGTTGCGAAAGCTCTTGCGGCTGATGCGCCGCGCGCGGCGATACCGGAAAGCATCTGATTTGAGGCTGATGCGCCGGATCAGGCCTTCCGACACCTCCTGTCCACGGCGGTTGAAATAGCTTTCGAGCACCTGCGGATGCTTCCGGAGGGCCTGCAGCGGCAAATGCCCGAACAGCACCCCCAGATTGGCTATTGCTTCTTTCTGCGCCAACGGTTGGTTTCCAACGATAAAATCACCACCGTCGATGGCATAGAGGTGATCATCCGCATCCAGAATGAAATTGTTGAGGTGAAAATCCCGCTGGCGCAAACCTGCCTGATGTTGCTGCGCCACCAGCTCGAGCAACGCCTGCAGAAGCTCAACACGCCGCGCTTCTCCCGCCTCTGTCCAGCGCTGGCGAAACGATACGGCGGCAGGAATGAAATCGAACAGCAACACCGGGTAGCCCTTGCCTTTCACCCGGCTTTCAAGGCGCCGGGATGGCGTGTCGATATCTGCCGCCATCATCGCCCGGATGCCCGCGGCATCTTCCCGTGCTGCGCGCCGGGCATCCTTGCCCATGAACAGTTTCACCAGCACCGGCTGCCCTTCCTGAACGGCGCGGCACACCAGGCGGCGCCCGGGCAGCAAACGCAGGATTTCTTCACAGACTAGCGTCGGCGCATCAGCCAGTTCGAGAGAAAACGGAAGGACGATCTCCCGGCGGTATTCCCAGTCCTGACGCGACATGGCTTACTGTAGCCGTGGCTTGTAGCTGCTCAAGCCCAGTCTGCTCAGGACATAGCGCACGGGTTTTTGCCGCAGGCGCCATTTCAGCCGTCGCGATACCTCCCAGGAGGGGACGGCCCTTCCCGGCAGCAGCTTCAGGCCCTGCATTTCTGCCGGATAGCCCAGGCTGGCGTTATAGTCGCTGAAAGTTTCCTCCAGCCATGCCAGGTCTTCCTCATGGATCTGTCCCCGGATCTGTTTGCCAAGGTTCGGGTCGAGCGCGGACAGCAGGCCTTGCCGGCTCGATTCCATGAATCGGGCATTGCCATGGCGGGCATCAGCGATCTGCTCTGCCGGCTTTGGCCAATCGATCATGGCCTGCTGCCAGGGCAGTTCAAGCTGCCCGCACAAGGTTTTGAGGCTGTCCTGGGGTCTGGCAAGCAAATCCTCAAAGCGAAAAACAGGGATATTTTTTTCGGCGGCATCCTGCCAGGAATGGAGGAACCGGCGGAAACGCAGGCGCAGGGGAGGATCCTCCGCCGTCACGCCATTACGCCCGTAGGGCTTTTTCATCAATGACATCCATACCGCGCGCACATCCCGCACCATCAGCAGGGGCCTGACGGTACAACCGGCATCTTCGAGCACGGCGACCTGCTCCCCCAGCGTGAAGCAACTGATCGTGGTCTTGTACCAGAGAAAGGGCGTTTCCACCCCGGCCGGCGGCAGGGGAACGAGGTCGGTATCGCCATCCAGGGTGCCATTCATATCTGGCCGCTGCAGGAAGCACCAGGACAGTATGGTGGAGCCACTGCTTTGCAGACCCGTTGCCAGAATCACCGTCTGGGCACTAGAATGATCCAACTGACTCGCCGTTCTGCCTGTTCATCCAATAATTATAACAGCCTCCGGAAACCCTTAACCTGTGTCTTTTGCGAAACAACTCAAGCAATCCCTGCGCCGTAAACTGTCCCATCTGCACCGGGACAAACCGGCCCTGCTCGGCTTTCTGTTTCACGCGGTTTTTCAGGATCAGAAGGAAATCGCCAAAGACCATGTCGATGCCCAGCAGGGCATCACAGCAGAACACCTGCATCGCTTCATCGAACATTTTCTGGAGGCAGGATACCGGTTCACCAGCCCGGAACAGGGACTGGATTTCACGCGCAGCGAAGAAAAGTGTATCTGCATCACATTTGACGACGGTTATTTCAACAATACACGCATGCTGCCGCTACTGGAGCAGTATGATGTGCCGGCCACGTTTTACATCACCACCGGCAATGTCGAAGAACAGCAATGCTTCTGGTGGGACGTTGTCTACCGCGAACGTCACCGACGAGGCGTCGAGAAAGCCCTGATCTCCCGGGAACAGAAAATGCTCAAGCAAAAACGCCACCAGGACATCATTACCTATCTGCAGGAGGAATTCGGCGCAGACTGTCTGCAGCCGTGGTCCGATACCGACAGACCCATGACGGAGCCAGAGCTGCAGGATTTTGCCCGCCACCCCCTGGTGTTCATCGGCAATCATACCCGCGATCACTACCTGTTGGATCAGTACAGTCAGACAGAATCAGCCAAACAGATCGACCGCGCACAGCAGGACCTGAAGCACTGGCTGGGTGAGGCGCCCACGGGCATCGCCTACCCCAACGGTAACTATTCAGACACGGCAATCGCGGCAGCCCAACAGACGGGGCTGGCTTACGGATGGAGCCTGGACAAACGCAAGACCCCGCTTCCGGTGGAAAACAACAACATTTTCGCATTGGGGCGCTTCACCCTCTGGGGACGCGACGATATCGAAGCCCAGTGCGAAATCACCCGTTCGGACATCCTCTTATGAATCTCAAGAAATGGCTCAGAAAAAAGCGCCGCCAGCTCAAGCTGGCCCAGCTGACAAAGCAGGGCAAGGCCTGTTCCCCAAAAAAATGGGTGTTCATCGTCGGCTGCTATAATTCCGGCACTACCCTGCTGCACGATGTCATCGCCAGCCATCCAGAAGTGGCACACCTGCCCAGAGAGGGCCAGCACTGCACCGACCAGCTGTTGATCCCCAGCGACGTGGGCCTCACCCGTGTCTGGGCGTTGCAGCCGGAAATGTTTGTTCCGTCATTAAAAAATGAACCCGACGCGGAAAAGATCAAACGCCAGTGGTGCGGTTACATGTCCAACCCCCTGTTGCCGGTATTCCTGGAAAAATCCATCCCCAACGCGGCACGCGTGGAATGGCTCAACAGGCACTTTCCCGACGCCCATTTTATCGCGCTTATCCGCAACGGCTATGCGGTGGCAGAAGGGATTCACCGCAAGGCGGGACAGTCTGTGGAAGTGGCCGCCAAGCAGTGGCAGCAATCCAACCGCATCATGCTGGACCAGCTGGACAAGGTGGAACGCAAGCTGCTGCTCCGTTACGAGGACCTCACCTCGAAGCCGGCTGAAAGCCTGGAAAAGGTCATGAAATTTCTCGGCCTCGATATCGCCAGGCTGCAGGCAGACAAGCATTGGACCGTGCATGGCGAGACCTCCAAGATCCGCAACATGAATGCACGCTCCATATCCCGGCTGTCCGATGAGGACAAGGCCTTCATACGCGGGGAGGCGCAAGAAATGCTGGACGCCTTCCACTACAGCAGCGACAAGTGAGCCGGCACAAAACCCTGCCTGTCTATCTTTTCGCCGCCCTGGCCAGCCTGGTGCTGTCTTTATGGCAGATCACCGGCATCGCCCAGATCAATCACGATGGTGTGTATTACCTCCAGGCGATCCAGGGTGATGCTGCCAGCATCCGGCAAATCGGCAACTGGCTGTTCTACCCGACGCTGATACACTGGATCAGCCTTGCGCCCGGCATCAGCCCGGAGCAGGCAGCCTATGTGCTGAACAGCATGCTGGACATGCTGCTGGTGCTTGCCTTCATCCGGCTGATCGAAACCCTGGGCGGCAGTCGCCGGACCTTGATCTGGGCCGCCGTGCTGGTGCTTTCCCTGCCCTATCTGAATGAAAACAGATCGGAGATCATCCGCGACCACGGCTACTGGGCCTTCACCCTGGTTGCCATGATCTTCTACCTGAGGCTGTTCGAACATTTTTCCTGGCGGTCCCTGCTGTTGTGGAACCTGGCCATGATCATGGCCACCCTGTTTCGGGTGGAGGGCGCTGTTTTCCTTGCGTTCATGCCTGTCGGTCTGCTGCTGAACAGCGCACAACCCTGGAAGCAGCGCATCCGGCACACAGCCCTGAGCCTGCTGCCCTTTCTGGTCATCGCACTGGTTTTTCTGCTTGCCATGCAAATTTATCCCGGCTTTCAGAACCGGCTGGCAGAAAGCCTTTCGAAAGCCGGGACGCTGCCGGGTATATTTACTGAGATCATTCCCGGAAAGGCGCGCCTGCTGCGGCAGGCTGTATTGCCCCAGCTGTCCCAGTCTGCGGCGGAAACCACCCTCTATCTGGGTGTCGCCTGGGGTATCATCAAGGATCTGATCAGCAGCCTTTCCTGGCTGTATTTCGCCATCCTGCTCCTGCGTCGCTGGTTCCCCGCAACCTCACTGCCGGCCCGGGCGCGCAAGGCGATCGGTTTCTACGCAGTTGTCAGCCTGATGATCCTGTTCCTGCACGGCGCACAACATTTTGTCATGGTGTCTCGCTACACCATGAGCCTGGCGCTGATGCTGCTGGTCATCGTGGTTTTCAGCCTGAACGAAATGCAGGAAAGGCTACAGGCTCAGCCTGCACTGAAAGCACGCATGGGGGTGGTAATGATCTGCATCGCCCTGCTGTTTGCAGACAGCTTCATCGGCTCCGCCAAGCCCGAGGTCTATATCCTCGACGCCGCCACATGGGCCAGAGAAAACCTGCCGGATCACGCACGGGTCGTCACCGACTATCATGCAGAGCGGGTGGCTTATTACAGCAACAGGGACAATTACAAACACTATGAGTTTCGGCGCTTCATCGCCGGCAAGACCAGGCTGCAAGCCTATGACTACGCATTTGTGCGCACACGGGACGGCAAGGCCAACAGCAAGCTGCAGCAGTTGCTGTTCAACCAACAGAGGAAACCTATAGAAAAAATCGTGGAAGGGCGGCAGGGCGTCATCATCTACCGCCTGCACTAAACAGCGAAAAGCGCTACCAGCTCCCCCAGCAATGATGTTTTGACCTGCTCAACCCTAACGAACGCGGGTTGTACTGCGGCTGGCCCCATACACAGCACCAATCAAGAGGACAGGTCATGAAAGAGACTCGTTCTCAACCCTTTTTTGTGCGCCACCAGCTCCTGATCTTCTGCACCACAGCACCTAG
>NZ_JBHNMF010000043.1:0-14244 GCF_048562965.1 Thiolapillus sp.
GTTGTTCAGCGCAGCAAGCAGATAGGCTGACGCCCGGGGATTGGCAAAAGGCGCGTCATTCATGAGATTGATGATGCGGGCCTGGGGCGCCACCGCAAGCACCGCCGATTCCATTTGCCCCAGATAAGGGCCATGGCTGCTTAAGGGCCATGGCTGCTGAAGTCGGTGAAAAAGTATACAGGAGTGTTCATGGATGTCTCGGCGCACAGCAATACGGGCTTGTAGCCAGTATGGCTTGTAGCCAGTATAGCCAAGAAAACCTTTGTTCCCAAAAAAGCGCCATACAGTGAGCAAATGACGCAGGTTAGTGGCAAGTTCACCCAAGAAAAAGCCGGGCAGTTGCCCGGCTCTTCAAAGATCAGATCTGACGGATATCAGTCTTCGAACATTTCCTCTGTATCGTCGCTCACGGGGCGATCGACCAGCTCGACATAAGCCATAGGGGTCTTGTCTCCGCTGCGGTAGCCGCATTTCAGGATGCGCAGATAACCGCCATTGCGCTCCTGATAACGGGGACCGAGCTCACCAAACAGCTTGCCCACGGCAGCGGCGTCGCGCAGACGTGAGAAAGCCAGGCGGCGCTTGGAAACACTGTCCTGCTTGGCCAGAGTGATCAGCGGCTCGGCTACTCGACGCAGCTCCTTGGCCTTTGGCAGGGTAGTCTTGATCATTTCATGCTCGATCAGCGATACGGCCATGTTTCTGTACATGGCTTTGCGATGAGAACTGTTTCTGTTTAATTGCCGTCCGGCTTTGCGGTGACGCATGGGTCGACTTTCCTGAGTAAAAGTTAAATTTCAACGGGCAACGATTATTTCGCGACCAGTTCCTGAATATTTTCCGGTGGCCAGTTTTCCAGGCGCACACCCAAGGACAGCCCGCGCGTAGCCAGCACGTCCTTGATCTCGTTGAGTGACTTCTTGCCCAGATTCGGGGTCTTGAGCAACTCCACTTCGGTACGCTGAATCAGATCACCGATAAGAAAAATGTTTTCCGCCTTGAGGCAGTTTGCGGAACGGACCGTAAGTTCAAGGTCGTCCACAGGGCGCAGCAGGATCGGATCAATCGCGGGTGCTTCAGGCTCGGCAACCGATTCATCTTCAGGGCTGGTCTCCTCAAGATAGACGAAGGTTTCCAGCTGCTTTTGCAGAATCGTTGCGGAACGGCGAATGGCGTCTTCCGGATCAATCGTGCCGTTGGTCTCGATATCGATAACCAGGCGATCCAGGTCGGTACGCTGTTCCACCCGTGCAGACTCCACACTGTAGGCAACGCGCAGTACGGGACTGAAAGAGGCATCCAGTTGCAAGTGACCGATGGGACGGTCCTCGCCGGCAGCACTCTCACGGTTTGAAGAGGCTTCGTAACCTCGTCCGCGACGCACCCTGATGATCATGTTCAGCTCACCTTTTTCGGTGAGGTGGGCAATCACGTGATCCGGATTGACCACTTCCACGCCATGAGTCAGCTGTATGTCGCCTGCGGTGACTACTGCCGGCCCCTTGACCCTGAGGCTGAGCTCCGCATCGTCGCGGTCTTCCATAACGATGGCCACACCCTTGAGATTGAGCAGGATTTCCAGTACGTCTTCCTGCACGCCTTCAATGCCGCTGTACTCGTGCAACACGTTCTCGATTTCAGCATCGACGATGGCGCAACCGGGCATGGATGACAACAGTATGCGACGCAGCGCATTGCCCAGTGTATGACCGAATCCCCTTTCAAGGGGCTCCAGTGATACTTTGGAACGACGATCGTTGACCTTGTCCACGCCTATAATGCGTGGCTTCAAAAATTCTGTGACGGAATCCGCCATGAACATACCTTCCTAGCTTACTTGGAATAAAGCTCTACGATGAGCTGTTCGTTGATTTCTGCTGGCAGATCAACACGCTCGGGAACCCGCTTGAATGTTCCGCTCATACCTTTTGTATCGACTTCGACCCAGTCGGGGAAGCCATACTGCTCCGCCAGAGCAAGAGCATTGGCAATGCGAACCTGCTTGCGGGCTTTCTCCCGCACGGTAACGACATCGTCGGCCTGGACGCTGTAAGAGGCTACATTGACGATCTTTCCGTTTACCTCGATGGCCTTGTGGCTCACCAGCTGTCGGGCTTCATTGCGTGTAGCGCCGAAACCCATGCGGTAGACGACATTATCCAGACGCTGTTCGAGAAGCTGCAGCAGATTTTCACCGGTCGGGCCCTTTTGACGGTCAGCCGTAGCGTAGTAGTTGCGGAACTGCTTTTCCAGCACGCCATACAAACGCCGTACTTTCTGCTTTTCGCGCAGCTGCACACCATAGTCAGACAAACGGCGACGGCGTTCCTGCGTCTGGCCAGGCAACTTTTCCATGTTGCATTTGGAGTCAACTGAACGAGCGCGGCTCTTCAGGTACAGATCCGTACCTTCGCGGCGCATCAGTTTACATTTTGGTCCGAGATACCTTGCCATGAGATTAAACCCGACGTTTCTTAGGTGGACGACAACCATTGTGCGGAATGGGAGTCACATCAGTAATGCTGGTGATCTTGAAACCAGCGTTATTCAGGGCGCGAACTGCTGAATCACGTCCGGGACCGGGTCCCTTGACATTGACATCCAGGTTTTTCACACCGTATTCCTTGGCCACCTGACCCGCACGATCGGCTGCGACCTGTGCAGCGAACGGGGTGCTCTTACGTGAACCGCGGAAGCCCGAGCCACCCGAAGTGGCCCAGCACAGGGCATTGCCCTGACGATCGGTAATAGTGATGATGGTATTGTTGAACGACGCATGGATATGCGCGATACCATCGCTCACTGTCTTCTTGATCTTTTTCTTGGAACGGGTTGTGGACTTGGCCATGCCTGTACCTACACTCTAGCGAATTAACTGTACTGTTAGCGTTTGATCGGACGACGTGGACCCTTGCGGGTACGTGCGTTGGTCTTGGTGCGCTGACCACGCAGTGGCAGACCGCGACGATGACGAATGCCACGGTTGCAACCAAGATCCATCAGACGCTTGATGTTCATGGAGATTTCACGACGCAGATCGCCTTCAACCATAAACTTGGCCACTTCTTCACGCAGCTTCTCAAGCTCGCCTTCGCTGAGCTCGATAATCTTGCGGTCCGGTGCCACGCCGGCTACCTCACAGATTTTTGACGCGCGCGAACGGCCAATGCCGTAAATCGCTGTCAATGCGATGACCGTATGCTTACGGTCTGGAATATTTACGCCTGCTATGCGGGCCATCCTGTCATCTCCTCAGATGCTTTACCAGATTGTCGCAGTAATTTCATACCGCGAAGCCGCGGAACTATAACTCAACTACAACAGTTTTTCAATATCGACTTTTACCTGGAACTCCATGAGATCCAGGTAAACACAATGCTGAGATCAACCCTGACGCTGCTTGTGACGGGGATCAGTACAAATAACCCTGACCACGCCCTTGCGCTTGATGATCTTGCAGTTGCGACACATTTTCTTTACCGAAGCACGAACTTTCATTTTCTCGGTCCTGTATACCTCACCAGGTTCAGCGGATCATTCCCGCGCCACCCTGGCCTTTAAGATTAGCTTTTTTCATCAACCCCTCATACTGATGAGACATGAGGTGCGATTGCACCTGAGCGATGAAATCCATAATGACGACGACCACGATCAGCAGCGATGTACCACCAAAATAAAAGGGTACATTCCAGCCAACAATCAGAAACTCCGGCAACAGACACACGGCAGTTATGTAGATTGCCCCCGCCAGTGTCAGGCGCGTCATGACGCCATCGATATACTTGGCTGTCTGCTCGCCCGGACGGATGCCGGGTATAAAAGCGCCGGAACGCTTCAGGTTATCTGCCGTTTCCCGTGCATTGAAGACCAATGCGGTATAGAAAAAGCAGAAGAATATAATCGCACCAGCATACAGCGCCACATAAATCGGTTCACCCGGTGACAGCTTGGCCACGATATCCTGCAACCAGCGCATATCGGGTGTATTGCCTGCCCACTGCGCCAGGGTCGTCGGGAACAGTATGATGCTGGACGCGAAAATGGGTGGTATTACACCAGCCATATTCAGCTTCAACGGCAGAAAACTGCTCTGCGCCGCCAGTAGCCGCCTTCCCTGCTGCCGCTTGGCATAGTTGATCGTGATACGACGCTGTCCACGCTCGACAAACACCACGAAAGCGGTTACGCCAATAGCCAGCAGGAACAGGAAAAGGGCAAACAACGCGTTCATCTCACCGTTTCGTACCAGTTCTGCCACTGAGCCGAAGGCTGCGGGCAATCCCGCCACGATGCCCGCGAAGATGATCATGGATATGCCGTTACCCAGGCCACGCTCGGTAATCTGCTCACCCAGCCACATGAGAAACATGGTTCCTGTCACCAGGGAAATCGTTGCGGTAAAGACGAATCCCATGCCCGGCACCATGACCATGGACATGCCGCCCGAAGACTGACTCTGCAGGGCTACGGAGATTCCCACGGCCTGGAAGGTCGCAAGCACCACGGTGCCATAGCGCGTGTATTGCGTGATCTTGCGGCGCCCTGCCTCACCTTCCTTTTTCAGCTGTTCGAGCTTTGGAACCACCGATGTCATCAGCTGCACAATGATCGACGCAGAGATGTACGGCATGATGCCCAGTGCCAGGATCGATGCCCGCTTCAGCGCACCACCGGAAAACATGTTGAACATGCCCAGGATACTGCCTTGCTGCTGATCGAACAGCGCCGCCAGTGCCGCGGGATTAACACCCGGCACGGGTATGTAGGTGCCGATACGGTAGACAATCAGCGCACCCAGCAAAAACAGAAAACGCTGACGCAGTTCAGTCAACTGACCGAGCTGTACACCACCACCTGCTGCAGGATTCAGAGCCATGACTCAGATCAGTCCTCTACCTTGCCGCCGGCTGCTTCAATCGCAGCCCGTGCACCCTTGGTAGCACGCAGACCTTTGACAGTAACCGCACGACCGATTTCACCGGAAAGGATAACCTTGGCACGTTTCATGGTGCGAGGCAGAATATCGGCTTCGTAAAGCGCGTTCATGTCAACCACGTCACCTTCGACCTTGCCCAGCTCGTCCAGACGGATCTCAGCGGTGTACTTGGCTTTGCGCGAACGGAAACCCACCTTGGGAAGACGACGCTGCAAAGGCATCTGGCCGCCTTCGAAACCTACCTTGTGGAAACCACCGGAACGGGACTTCTGGCCCTTGTGACCGCGGCCACAGGTCTTTCCCAGACCGCTGCCGATACCACGACCCACGCGCTTTCTGTCAGATTTGCTGCCATCTGCAGGCTTGAGTGTATTCAGGCGCATCTTATGCGTCCTCCACGAGCTGTACCATATAAGACACTTTGTTCAGCATGCCACGGGTCGAAGGCGTGTCCTCAACCTCGACAACCTGGTGCATGCGACGCAGTCCCAGGCCGAGAACACAAGCCTTGTGCGTTTTCAGGCGACCGTTCATGCTACGTACGAGTTTCACTTTCATCGTTTTGGATTCAGCCACGGTATCACCCCAGTATTTCTTCTACAGTCTTGCCACGCTTGGCAGCGACGTCTTCCGGGCTGACCATGTCTGCCAGGCCATTCATCGTGGCGCGAACCACATTGATGGGATTGTTGCTGCCAATACACTTGGCCAGTACATTGTGAACACCTGCCGCTTCGCAGATAGCGCGCATCGCGCCGCCTGCGATGATACCGGTACCATCGGAAGCTGGCTGCATGTACACCTTGGCAGCACCATGACGGCCAATTACCGGATACTGCAGGGTACCGTCGGCAAGCTTGATGTTTCTCATGTTACGGCGCGCTGTTTCCATTGCCTTCTGGATAGCGATAGGCACTTCTTTCGCCTTGCCCATACCGAAACCAACCTTGCCGTCACCATCTCCAACAACCACCAGCGCGGAAAAACCGAACTGACGGCCACCTTTGACAACCTTCGCGACGCGGTTTACGGCAACCAGTTTCTCAATGACATCATCGCCGGCGTTTTGTTCATAATTTGCCATTATCCAATCCTCAGAACTGGAGCCCGGCTTCGCGGGCTGCTTCCGCCAGCGCTTTTACGCGGCCATGATATTGAAAACCTGAACGGTCGAATGCTACCTTGTCCACGCCTGCGGCTTTGGCCCGCTCGGCGACGAACTTGCCGACCACTGATGCCGCACCGGTGTTGCCGGTGGAGCCTTCAACACTACCACGCACATCTTTGTCCAGCGTAGATGCGCTGCATACCACCGTACTCCCGTTGGGTGCAATGACCTGCGCATAAATATGGCGCGGCGTGCGGTGAATGCTCAGGCGTGGAACGCCCAGCTCGCGTATCTTGGCTCTGGACCGACGGGCCCGACGTATGCGACTTGATTTCTTGTCCATCGTCATAACCTCTTATTTCTTTTTCGCTTCTTTGCGGATTACGTGCTCATCCGCATAGCGGACACCTTTGCCCTTATAGGGTTCTGGCGGACGGTAACGGCGGATTTCCGCAGCAACCTGGCCAACTTTCTGCTTGTCAATTCCCGAAACAACGATCTCGGTTTGAGAAGGCGTTTCTATGCTGATGCCCTCTGGGATCGCATATTCGACAGGATGTGAGAAACCGAGACTGAGATCCAAAACCTTGCCTTTCACCTGGGCGCGATAACCGACGCCGACCAGCAGCAGTTTTTTCTGAAACCCTTCGGTTGCACCGATAACCATGTTGTTGAGCAGTGAACGCATGGTGCCGGCCATGGCCCATCCGTGCTTGCTTCCCGGATCCCTCGGCTGCACGCGCAGTACGCCATCCTCGAAGCTCACGGCAACGGTGGGATGTATCTCATACTCCTGGGTGGACTTGGGGCCCTTTACGGTCACTTTCTGACCATCAAGTTTCACATCCAGCCCGGAAACGACGGTGACGGGTGCTTTTGCAATACGTGACATACCAGCCTCCTACCAATCAGGCCACGAAGGCAATGACTTCGCCGCCATGACCCTGCTTGCGGGCCTCACGGTCTGTCATTACACCACGGGATGTTGAAACAATAGCGACACCCAGTCCGCCACGCACCTTGGGCAGTTCATCATGCCCCTTGTAGATACGCAGACCGGGACGGCTGACGCGCTTGACCATATCGATAACCGGACGCCCCTGAAAATATTTCAGCGTGATTTCCATGACCGGTTTGCCATCGACTTCTGAAGCGTTTACATCGGCGATGTAACCTTCATCTTTCAACACGTCGGCAATTGCCATCTTTTTCTTGGATGCAGGCAGCGTCACGCTAACCTTGCCAGCAGACTGGCCATTACGGATGCGCGTAAGCATATCCGCAATCGGATCTGACATACTCATAGTTTAAAGGCTCCTCGGGTCAGGCAACTTCTGGTGCGAAGTCCGATACCCATTGACGAATTCGGCCCCCTGTAACAGGGAGCCGGCAACTCTAGCTAATTTCTTCGTAAAAATCCAGATAATTTTCCATAAATCTGGATTTTTCTGCATGCCGCAATGCAGCGGCGACAATAAATTCCTACCAGCTGGCTTTTTTCAGCCCAGGCACGTCTCCGCGCATCGCAGCTTCGCGCAGCTTGTTACGGCACAGGCCGAACTTACGGTAGACCGCGTGAGGCCGGCCGGTAATGCGGCAGCGGCGCTGCTTGCGTACGGGGCTTGAATCACGGGGCAGCTTCTGCATGGCCAGAACGGCTTCATCCACCTGCTCAGGGCTGCTCTCCGGATTCTTGATAATAGCTTTCAGCTCGGCACGCTTTGCGGCGTGTTTGGCTGCCAGACTGGCCCGCTTGTTTTCACGGGCGATCATGCTTTTCTTTGCCATAGTGTCCTGGACTCTCTATTTCATTTACTTGAAGGGAAAATTGAATCCTTCAAGCAGGGCCTTGCCTTCTTCATCACTGCCAGCACTGGTGGTGATGGTGATATCCATGCCACGCAGGGCATCGATCTTGTCATATTCCACTTCCGGGAAGATGATCTGCTCTTTGACGCCCATGCTGTAGTTACCACGGCCATCAAACGATTTGGGGTTCAAACCACGGAAATCCCGGATTCTGGGGATGGCGATATTCACCAGCCGATCCAAAAATTCATACATGCGCTCGGCCCGCAAGGTCACCTTGCAGCCAATGGGCCAGCCTTCACGAATCTTGAAGCCGGCAACCGATTTTCTGGCCAGCGTCACAACGGGCCGCTGTCCTGCGATCTGCACCATGTCTCCGACTGCATTCTGGAGGATTTTCTTGTCCCCAGTGGCCTCGCCCACCCCCATGTTCAGGGTGATTTTTTCAATACGAGGCACCTGCATAACGCTCTTGTAACCGAATTTCTCGATCAGCGCTGGGATAACCTGTTCTTTATAATGATCCTGTAACCTAGCCATTGGATTACTTGCCTCAGACGTCCACGACTTCGCCGTTAGATTTAAATACACGCACCTTGCGGCCATCGTCCAGGGTCTTGAAACCCACACGATCGGCCTTGTTGCTTACCGGGTTGAACAATGCGACATTGGAAATATCCATGGGCATTTCCTTTTCCACGATGCCGCCGGGCTCCCCTTTCATGGGATTGGGCTTGGCATGCTTCTTTGCCAGGTTGATATTTTCAACCAACACGCGGTTGCTGCCTACCAGCTGGAGCACTGTGCCCCTCTTGCCCTTGTCCTTGCCGGCCAGGACGATGACATCGTCACCTTTACGAATCTTGCTTGCCATGACTAATCCTCAAAGCACCTCAGGAGCCAGCGAAATGATTTTCATAAACCGTTCGCCACGCAATTCACGGGTCACCGGGCCGAAAATACGGGTGCCGATGGGTTGCAGTTGGGAATTCAGCAGTACAGCCGCGTTGCCGTCGAAACGGATAACGGAGCCGTCAGGACGGCGCACGCCTTTCTTGGTGCGAACGACCACTGCATTGTAAACATCGCCTTTTTTTACCTTGCCGCGGGGGATGGAGTCCTTTACGGAAACCTTGATGATATCCCCGACACCGGCATACCGGCGATGTGAACCGCCCAGCACTTTGATGCACTGAACACGCTTTGCGCCGCTGTTGTCGGCAACGTTCAGTATGGTTTGCATCTGGATCATGACACTACCCTTATGTTGTCAGTCAGTATCTTCAACAAAACGTCGAAGAATTGCTCAATTTGCCTTTTCGACCAGTTTGACGAAGCGCCATTTCTTGGTCTTGGAAAGCGGACGGCATTGCTCCACGACCACCACGTCACCTGTACGACATTCATTGTTCTCGTCGTGAGCGTGGACCTTGGTGGACCGTCGGATGAATTTTCCATAGATAGGATGTTTTACCCGACGCTCAATCTGCACGGTGATGGATTTATCCATCTTGTCACTGATGACCTTGCCTTGCAGCGTACGGTTTGTCTGACCTTGCTCGCTCATCACTAACCTGCCTTCCGCATTTCGTTCATTACTGTCTTGATGCGTGCGATATCGCGACGCACCTGTTTTACAACGTGGTGACGCGCCAGTTGGCCGGTGCCATGCTGCATACGCAGGCTGAATTGCTCCTTGAGTTTGTCGTGCAATTCCTGCTTCAGCTCATCCAGGGACTTGTCCCGCAGTTCACTCGCCTTCATCACATTATTGTCCGCTTAACAAATGTTGTTGCCACAGGCAGCTTGGCCGCGGCCAGCTTGAATGCCTCTCTTGCCAGCTCTTCCGATACACCCTCGATTTCATAGAGCATACGGCCGGGCTGCACCAGTGCTACCCAATATTCAACGTTACCCTTACCTTTACCCATCCGAACTTCAAGAGGTTTTTTGGTAATGGGCTTGTCCGGGAATACCCGGATGTAAAGTTTACCGCCCCGCTTTACGCGGCGGGTAATGGTACGGCGCGCCGCTTCAATCTGGCGGGCCGTGATACGACCGCGTCCTGTAGCCTTCAGACCGTACTCACCGAAGCTGACACTGCTGCCACGCTGAGCGAGACCACGGTTACGACCGGTATGCTGTTTGCGAAACTTGGTTCGTTTTGGCTGCAACATGATCAGTTTCTCCCGCCGGATTTCTTGCCTTTCTTGCCGGATTTGGACTCGAGCAGAGCCTCATCACCGTAAATCTCGCCTCTGAAGATCCAGACCTTGATACCGATGATGCCGTAAGTGGTTTCAGCTTCGGCCGTTCCATAGTCGATGTCTGCACGCAATGTATGCAGTGGCACACGTCCTTCACGATACCATTCGTTACGCGCGATCTCTGCACCGTTCAACCGGCCGGAGATATTCACTTTGATGCCTTCAGCGCCCAGGCGCATGGAATTCTGTACCGCACGCTTCATGGCACGACGGAACATGATGCGACGTTCGAGCTGCTGCGCGATGCTTTCGGCTACCAGCTGGGCATCCAGTTCCGGCTTGCGGATTTCCTCGATGCTGATATGCACAGGACCACCCATCATGCGCGACACCTCGCGGCGCAATGCATCGATGTCTTCGCCTTTCTTACCGATCACCAGACCGGGACGTGCGGTATGCACAGTGATATGTGCATTATTCGCCATGCGGTCGATCTGTATGCGCGATACGGAGGCATGCGCCAGTCTCTTTTTCAGAAAATCACGTACCGTCAGATCCTGGTTGAGCAGATCTGCATAGTTGCTGCTGTCTGCATACCACTTGGAGGTATGTTGCTTGACGATACCTAAGCGGATACCGATTGGATGTACTTTTTGACCCATAACTCTGCCTGCTTACTCGTCGCCAACGGTGACGGTGATATGGCTGGTGCGTTTCAGAATCTTGCTCGCACGGCCTTTTGCTCTTGCCCGGATGCGCTTCATTGTAGGTCCTTCGTCAACCATAATGGCTGTGACCTTGAGCTCATCTACATCGGCACCTTCGTTGTTTTCTGCGTTTGCAATCGCAGAATCCAGAATCTTTTTGATCAGTGCAGCACCTTTTTTCTTGCTGAACTGCAGGGTTTCGAGGGCACGCTCTACCGGCAGGCCCCGAATCTGATCGGCAACCAGACGCCCCTTCTGTGCAGACAGGCGCGCATGACGCAATTTTGCTACTGCTTGCATATCCTGCTCCTTAACGCGTGGATTTCTTGTCGGCAGCGTGACTACGATAAGTACGGGTCAGCGCAAATTCACCGAGTTTGTGTCCCACCATGTTTTCCGATACCAGCACGGGAACATGTTGACGACCATTGTGTACTGCAATTGTCAGCCCCACCATATCCGGCAGGATCATTGAGCGACGGGACCATGTCTTTATGGGACGACGGTTGTTGGTCGCTACGGCATCTTCCACTTTCTTCATCAGATGATGATCGACGAAAGGACCTTTACGTATTGAACGTGGCATTATTCTCTTACCTCACCCGATTACTTGCGGCGACGATCGCGCACAATGAATTTATCTGTGCGCTTGTTACTGCGGGTTTTGTAACCCTTCGTGGGCACACCCCAGGGACTGACAGGATGACGGCCACCTGAAGTACGGCCCTCACCACCACCATGAGGGTGATCGACAGGGTTCATGACCACACCACGCACCGTGGGACGGATACCGCGCCAGCGCGTGGCGCCTGCCTTGCCCAGTTTACGCAGGCTGTGCTCTGAATTGCCCACCTCACCGATGGTGGCGCGGCAGTCTGCATGAATCTTGCGCATCTCACCAGAGCGCAGGCGCAAAGTGGCATAGTCGCCCTCACGTGCAACCAGCTGTGCAGACGTGCCGGCAGAGCGTGCGATCTGAGCTCCTTTCCCTACCTTCATCTCGATGCAGTGAATCGTGCTACCCACCGGAATGCTGCGCAATGGCAGCGCATTGCCCGGCTCGATTGGCGCCTCGATCCCTGACTGAATACTGTCGCCCGCCTGCAGGCCTCTGGGAGCAATGATATAGCGTCGCTCGCCGTCCGCATATTTGATCAGGCAAATGTGCGCGCTGCGGTTGGGATCGTATTCCAGACGTTCCACCACACCCGGAATCCCATCCTTGTCACGCTTGAAATCGATGATGCGATAGCGCTGCTTGTGGCCACCACCACGATGACGGATGGTAATGCGTCCCTGGTTGTTGCGACCACCAGTCTTGGACTTCTTGCCCACCAGAGGCTCATAAGGAGCGCCTTTATGCAATCCAGGAGTTTTGACCTGGACAACAAACCGGCGGCCCGGTGATGTCGGTTTGGCTTTAACGATTGGCATCTTTCTGCTTCCGCTTTACTTAACTTGGTTGTGCCCCGCCTTCAGGCGCCGGCTCCAAAATCTATATCCTGACCTTCAGCAAGACGCACGATGGCCTTTTTCCAGTCCTTGCGACGGCCCTGTATCTGACCGAAGCGCTTGCTCTTGCCCTTGACGTTGATGGTCTGCACTTTCTCGACATTCACATCAAAAAGCATTTCGACGGCAGCCGCAATCTCGGGTTTGGTCGCATCAGTCATCACCTTGAAGGTAAACTGCTGCGCGCTATCTGCGGCATTGGCTGTCTTTTCAGAGGTCAGCGGTCCCAGCAGGACCTTCAACAAACGTTCTTTGCTACTCATGCCAGCTGCTCCTCGATCTTTTTCAGCGCATCCGTGGTCATCAGCACTTTTTCATAACCCACCAAGGAAACAGGATCCAGCTGATCGGTGTCACGAACGTCTACATGGTAGAGGTTGCGCGCCGCCAGCAGCATGTTTTCATCCATCTGAACAGTAATGATGAGCACATCATCCATGCCCAGATCCTTGAGCTTGCCGACCAGCTCCTTCGTCTTGGGCGCGTCGACAGCAAAGCTGTCTACCACGACCAGGCGCTCCTGACGCAGCAGTTCAGAGAGGATGGAACGCAGCGCACCACGATACATCTTCTTGTTCACTTTCTGCGCATAGCTGCGCGGCTGTGCCGCAAAAGCCCGACCGCCACCTACCATGATAGGGCTGCGGATTGTGCCCTGACGCGCACGACCTGTACCTTTCTGACGGAAAGGTTTGATACCACCGCCGCTTACGGCAGCGCGATTCTTCTGCGCCTTGGTTCCGGAACGGGCGGCTGCCATGTAAGCAGTGACCACCTGATGAACCAGCGCTTCTTTGAAGTCTGCACCAAATACGGCGTCAGATACCTGCAGGGAAGCCCCGCCTGTTACATTCAAGTCCATGACTTAGCCCTTATTCTTCAATTTGATCGCTGGAGTGACTATCACGTCACCGCCAGGGGCACCAGGTATGGCACCTTTGATCAGCAACAAACCACGATCAGCATCCACACGCACAACTTCCAGCGTCTGTACGGTGACCTTTTCGCTACCCATATGGCCGGCCATTTTCTTGCCCTTGAACACCCGTCCAGGTGTTTGACACTGACCAATAGAACCCGGTGCGCGGTGAGAAATGGAGTTACCGTGAGTTGCATCCTGCATCTTGAAGTTGTGGCGCTTCACACCACCCTGGAATCCCTTGCCTTTGGATATTCCGCTCACATCCACCTTCTGCCCGGTTTCGAACAGATCGGCCTTGATCTCGCTGCCAACCTCAGGAACATCGCCCTGATGGTCGTCCAGACGGAATTCCCAGAGTCCGCGACCTGCCTCGACACCTGCCTTGGCGAAATGACCGGCCAGCGCCTTGTTCACGCGACTGGCTTTACGCTTACCGACAGTGACCTGCACAGCCTGGTAGCCATCGCTTTCCGGCGTGCGAACCTGCGTAACCCGGTTGGGCTCTACCTGAACGACAGTCACAGGTACAGAAACTCCGTCGTCATTGAAGACCCGGGTCATGCCTGCTTTGCGTCCGACTAATCCTAATGCCATGATTAAAAACCTCAGTTCAGCTTGATCTGAACATCTACCCCAGCAGCCAGATCCAATTTCATCAGTGCGTCTACTGTCTTGTCAGTAGGATCGACGATGTCCATGAGGCGCTTGTGGGTGCGAATCTCGTACTGGTCACGCGCATCCTTGTTCACATGCGGTGAAATCAGTACCGTAAAGCGCTCTTTGCGCGTGGGAAGCGGAATCGGGCCCTTGATCCGGGCGCCGGTGCGCTTCGCAGTATCCACGATCTCTTTGGTAGACTGGTCTATCAGTCGATGATCGAAGGACTTGAGTTTGATTCTGATACGCTGGTTAGCCATAACGATTACTCGATAATCTTGGAAACAACACCGGCGCCAACTGTACGTCCACCTTCACGGATGGCGAAGCGCAAGCCTTCTTCCATCGCGATCGGTGCAATCAGCTTCACCGTCATCTTCACGTTG